>NZ_JBRREB010000019.1:0-78621 GCF_056759995.1 Stenotrophomonas sp. STEN030
GCCGATGCCACTTCCGCCCCCTGATCAACTGCAATCTGATGGTTCAGTTGCTTCGCGGCTGACGCCGCTCCCACAAGCTCACCCGCGGACTTACGCACTGCCTGCGGCCAGAGATAGAGGCACTCCATCGTCACCGAGGAACTGCGGTTGTACGACGGATGCGAGTCCTTGACCGCCCCATGCACCACCTTGGACGGACGTATTGGACATAAATGGTGCTGGCAGTTGCGACAAGAAACCCGCACCGCAACTGCCAGCCCTGCATCACCAGCCCAGCTTCAAACCTACCTGACCGGTGACGTCGCGATGACCGTCACCACCACGTTGGTAACCCACTTGACCCCAGCCGCTCCAGCCCTTGCCCAGTTCCAACTGCGCGCCTGCCTTGGCTTCATACACGCTGCCTGGCAGGTCGTGGTTGAGGCGCTCCTGGTCCATCATCACGCTGGCACTTGCCCCGCCCGACCACCAGTTGATCGCCACGAAAGGCTGCACACGGTTGTGCTCGTTGCCAAGCTCACGACCGTACAAGCGTGCACCCACGCGCGTGGTGGTATCACGCAGCCTACGGTTGCGCACCAAGGTGCCATTGGCTTCCCGCACATCATCGCTGCTGAAGCCGGTATGGATCACCTGCACCTGCGGCTCGATGTAGACGCCATGGCGCTTGCCCGCATGCAGCTGGAACGCCCGGCCGGTTTCCAGTGACAACGACCAGGAGCGTGCGTCGTACTGCTCACGCCCGAGATAGCTGCCCTTGACCGTATTGTCGAAGCGCGCGTACTGCGCAACTACGTCCACATACGTCCCGGGTGCGCCATCAGCCTGCTGGAACCATGTCCCGTACATGCCCGCCATGCTGCCTTTCACCGTGCCGGTGGCGTGGTGATGGGAAACAAGTGACATGGCCTCGGTAGTAGCACGGCCATAACCACCCGTCACGCCGATGTGGACACGGCCCTCACCCACGGCGAGCCGCTTTTCCGCACCCAACTGGACAACATCGGTCTGCATGCGCAGATCGATCTGGCCGCTGACAGTTCCCGCATCCAGCGTGCTGGTCTGGGTGCGCGCCCACACTGCATGGCCGTGATCGTCGGTGTTGCCAGCATTGAGATGCTGCTCGCCGACACGGTCGTGCATGGTGCTGCGGAACATCCGCAGTGCGGCGATCTGGTTGCCCAGGTACGCACCCGGCTCCGGCCGCAGCACCGGTGCCGGAGGAACCACTACACCGGGGTCTACCGGCGGCAGCGGGTCGACTGGATCGACTGGATCGACTGGATCTACTGGGTCTACCGGCTCTACAGGATCTACCGGATCGACAGGGTCAACCGGCTCGACCGGTTCTACCGGGTCAACCGGTTCTACCGGATCGACGGGATCTACCGGCTCTACCGGATCGACTGGATCGACTGGGTCTACCGGGTCAACGGGATCGACAGGATCAACCGGGTCTACCGGATCAACCGGATCAACCGGATCGACTGGATCAACCGGATCAACCGGCGGCAACTCCGAGCGCAGATACCAGCCACCGTCATCCGGTGTATCGCGACCGCCCTGATACAGCCAGTACTCATACAGACCGGCCACCGCGCGCCCCTGCATCTCGAACACGCCCTGCGATGCGCCATTCACCGCGATCAACTGAATGCCGTTCTGGGTCACGCCACCGGTGCCACCGACATTGTTCACCTGCAGCCAGCTGTGACCACTGGTATCACCTTCGACCACCATCCGGTCGGTCAGCGAATCATCGCCGCCCAGCGCGGTATTCATCTGCAACACGCCGCCATTGCCGACGTAATCGCCATGCACGGTCAAGACCGTACCTGGCACTGCGTCGGCTCCGCCAAACGCGACCGTACCGGCTTTATCCAGACTCGCGATACGCTGGTTGAAGCCACCCAGCTGCAACTGCGCGCCGTCGGCTACCAGATGGTGCGAGGCCGCGCTGAGCGCACCGGCCGAACCAGCCCGCAAGGTGCCAGCCAGCACCGAGGTGGCGCCACGATAGTCGTTCTGCGCCAGCAGCGTGGTCACGCCATCGGCCAGCGAATTGAGCGCCAACGAACCAGTGAGCTTCGGCGCGAACGCGGTCACATCGGTGTGATTGAAATTGACCACGGCCACGCCATCGCCGCCTTCGACCACGATCGCATCCAGCAAACCAGCCATGCCACCGTTGCCGATGTTCAAGGTGCCACTGGAACCTTCCGCTGCGGCCAGCAGCAGGTTGTCAGCGACAACCTGGCCACCCTCGGCAATGGTCAACACGCCATCACCCGCAACACCCACGTTCAAACGTCCCGCATTGCTCCAGGTTGCATCTGCACCGGTTACGTTCACGATGCCTTCGCTACCGGCGAGGTGACCCAGCGTTGCGCTGCCGCTGCCGACCGCACCACCAGCTGCGACGTCGAGCATGCCCTTGCCAGCTTCACCGATGGAGAGGCTGCCCGTGCTATCCCAGCGTGAATCTGCACCGGACACCGTCGCACTGCCTTCAGAGCCCGCGAACATGCCCAGCCAGGCATCACCATTGCTTACCGTACCGCCGGCACCAACGTTGAGCTTGCCCTTGCCGCGACCACCAACACCAAGATTGCTGCCTGCATTGAAGCGCGCATCTTCTCCAGCAACCGTGACCACGCCTTCACCAGAGGCGAGTTGCCCCAACAACACATTGCCACTGTTGACCGTACCGCCTGCGCCGATGTCCACCTGGCCCTGGCCGGCTTCGCCCACGGTCAGGTTGCCGGCGTTGGTCCACTGCGCATCCACACCAGCGACCGTCACGCTGCCCTGGCTACCCACGAACTTGCCCACCGTGCCGGAAGCACTGTGTACGCTGCCGTTCTCGGCGATGCTCAATTCGCCCACGCCATACGCACCGACCGTCAGCCCGCCGTCGGCATGCAGCTCGCCACCGTTGGATACACCAACGAACCCATAACCAGAGGAAGCTCCGCCTAACGTCATCTGCCCGCCGGCCGACACCCTGCCGGCGCCAACAACTTGCAACACGCCCATGCCAGCTTCGCCCACAACGAGATTGCCAGCGTTTTCCCAACGTGCATCTGCACCGGACACCGTCGCGATGCCCTCGCTGTCGGCAAACATGCCCATCCACGCATCGCCGTTGCTGACCGTACCGCCTGCACCAACGTTGAGCGCACCTGTGCCGCGACCGCCTATGCCAAAGTTGCTGCCCGCGTTAAAACGTGCACCTCTACCAACGACTTTGACGGTACCTTCGCCACCGGCGAACTGCCCCAGCAACACGTTACCGCTATTGACCGTACCGCCTATGCTGACAGCCAAAGTACCGCTACCAGCCTCACCCACGGTCAGGTTGCCGGCGTTGGTCCACATCGCTCCCTCACCGTAAACGATGACAGAGCCAGTGCTGGAACCCGCCTTGCCCAGGGTGGCTGATCCAGTTTCAACGCTGCCCTTCTCGACGGCCAACAAACCAGTGCCGTGCTGACCTATGGTCAATCCACCGGAACTCAGGCCACCACCATCAGCAACGTACAGCTCGCCGCTGCCGTTCTCGCCAACAACCAAATTGCCCGCATTGCTCCAAAGCGAATCTTTGCCGTTGACGCCAACCACGCCGAAGCCATGTGCATGGCCACCCAGACTAGCGGATGCACTTGCGACAGTACTGCCATCAAAAATTTGGAGGTGGCCATTACCCAGCTGGCCTACAGTCAACTTCTCACCGGCAATCATGCTGCTGCCATACAGATAGGCGTTGCCGGTGCCGGCTAATCCCACAATGATCTCCCGCCCTGCCAAGACGCTCGCACCGCCATAGAGTTCCAGTTCACCGGTACCATCTTCGCCGACCACCAGGCTGTCCGCGTTGCTCCACCGTGCATCTGCACCGGTTAGCGTCACGCTGCCGTAGCTGCCAGAGAACTGGCCTATCGAACTCGAAGCGCTGTGAAGGTTGCCTGCATCGGTGATCCTCAGGTAACCCAAGCCATACACAGCCACAGTCAACTCGCCATCAACGCGCAGCGTGCCACCACTGAGGACGTCGACATTGCCCGTACCGGAATAGCCCAACATCATCTGTTCACCCACTGAAACGCTGCCGCCATCGGCAACGCTCAAAGCCCCCTCCCCCTCATGTCCAACATACATAGCGCCTGCATTCGTCCATTGAGCATCGCGCCCGGACACGGATGCCGATCCTTTTGAAGGGAGCCAATCGCCCAAAAAGGCAAATCCGCTGGAAACATTTCCGCCGGCACCAACAGTCAAGGAGCCCGACCCATTCATGCCTATATCCAACCCACCGGTTACGGCCAGTTTCGCGCCATTGGAAACATGAGCACTCCCCAGGCCGGTCCACATATCCCCCAAAATGAGATGCCTACCTACTGACACACTGCCACCATCGGTGATCAACAGGCTGCCTTGGCCCCGGATTCCAATGCTCATATTCTGGGAGTTGCTCCAATCTGCCGCCTGGCCCGAGACAACAACAAGACCATCAGCAATACCGCTGACGCCTAGTTCAGCAGACTCGGAAACAACGGTGCCGCCCGCACGGATATCAAGTCTTCCTTCCCCGGAATCGCCAATCGTTATGCTGCGGCTGGAAAGAAGTGCGTTGGACACATCCGCCCACCCCTTACCATGGCCGGTAAAATCTCCAAGAGCTACCTCAAAATATTCCGCCTGGACGCTGCCGCCATCGGCGATGGTGATCGATCCTTCACCCACCTCACCGACACTAATCCATCTCCCGGATAGATGACCGCCATCGGTCACCACCGCGTGGCCGCCAACGCCCCCCAACATCATGCCTGTTGTAGCGTCAATGACGCCGCCATCAGTAACGGTCACACGACCTGTCGCCTGGTCGCCTACAAGCATGCTAATGCGGCCATCCATGCGTAAAACAGATCCGGCTCCCGAAACAAAGATCTCTCCGTCCGAGTCAGGAGACTCCCCACCAACACTAATATGTCCGTTGGCCAGCATAGTGCCGCCATTGGTGATGCTCAGCTTACCCTTGCCCTGATATCCAACAACAAGTTCGCCCTGACTTAACCAATGGCCACCGCCGTCGACATTGACAACACCCTCCGATCCCTGGCCATAGCCAATGAATGCCCAGTCGTCGGTGATGACGCGGCCACCATCGGATATATCGAGCGCAGCGCGTGAATTGCCCCCCACCATGAAGTGGCCGCTATTGCGAAACGTCGAATCCAGGCCACGAACTGTGAGACTTCCGCTACTTCCGGCACCATCACCGACAAAGCCAGCACCCTGATTCCAGACACTGCCGCCATCATCGATGAGCAGGGATCCCTTGCCGGTATAACCGATCGACATCCAGCCATTGATGCTCAGCGACGTACCCCGCCCGCTCACGACGACGGTACCTTCTCCGGCTTCCATAGCACCCGAAGTCGTTACGCCGATCAGCAACGGCGATGCAGCGGGCATTTCGATCCCCTCGGAGATCCACAGATTACCAACGCCATTTTTGCCGACTTCCACGGTTTCACCCAACTGCCAGGGATAGGACGGCGAGGCACCGGAGACGTGATGGTCCCCGTTCAAGGCGATCGCCATCGCCGGGCTGGCGATACAAGTCGCGATCCCAGCGGCAATTGCAGAAATCCCGCGTGTACGACGCCCACGCCGTGGCGCCAGCTCCGAGGCGACCGCACACTGCCCGGTTTGAGGGTTGCGGATAATGCGGAAGATTCGATTCATGCCAGCGTCACTCAAAGAAAGTGCGCGGATGATCAGCGGCCTGCAGCCGCGCTTACATCAGACAAGTCTCAAATATGAAACCAGCTGCTTTTTCACTTGGGAAACGCCCATTTTTGCCGCCAAACTGAACTAATGCTTCAGTCTTCAAGCGGTGCTGGCCGCTTGTGTACTAGCCCTCGCGCAGTCCGCATCGACAAAAAGTCACGGGGTTGCGCTGGCAGCATTGATTCCAATCAATGAGAATTATGTTTCACCGGATTGGCTACCAGTACACGCCTGGATTGCCACGCACGCCATTGGCGCAACGCGCTTCAATAGCTTTCGTCGCCACGTCCGCGGATGCGTGAAGCCTAATGAAAGAAGACCGGCGATGTGAATCATCGCCGGTCTTTTGCTGTGCCGGGGTAATGCGTGTGCAGCAGGAGCTACTTCCGCAATCGCTGCTAATTGCGACTTGGTGGTTCGCTGGCTTCGCGGCTTACGCCGCTCCTACAACAAAGCTGGTGGCGCTTACTCCTGCTTTGGCTTCAGCAGCAGGTCCTGGAAGTCGAAGCTGAAATCGGTCAACGAGGACACTGCCTGCATCCGTACCTCACGCACCTTGCCATCCGGGTCCAGACTGAAGTTGACGAAGGCATCGGCGTTGAGCGAGCGGTTGTCCCAGCGCACGATGAAAGTGTCGTGCTGCCAGTGCTCCATCGTGCCGACCAGATCGGCCGTTGCACCAAAGCGCAGGCGTAGCTTGCCGCCTTGCTGCTCGACGAACACATCGCCGTACCAAGCATCGCGATAGGTTCCCGCATAACCAGACAGCGGCAGTGAGGGCTTGCTCTTGGCATCTCGCGCAGCCACATGCTTGTTCCAGCCTTCGTCGGCATTGCCCTGTGCCTTCGCTACGCCAGCCGCATACGCAGCCACCCAGTCATTGCCCTGCGCGCCGAGCATGGCATCTAGCACGCTCATGGTGATCGCGTTGAAAGCGGCACCGGACTCCTGGTTGGTCAGCACCACCACACCCAGGTTCTGTTCCGGTACCAGGGTCAAGCGCGATACCTGGCCCGGCCAGCCACCGGTATGCCAGACCAGCTTCTGCCCGCGGTAGTCGCTCAGGCTCCAGCCCTCGCCGTAGCCGGCGAAGTTCGGCCGTGCCGGCGCCAGCTCAGGCACCGACGGCTTGGGCACCACCTGCGGAATCTGCATCTGCCACATCTGCTGCTGGGTCTTCTCGGTGAACAACGGGGTGCCATCGGCGAGCTTGCCTTCGGCCAGCTGCACGTTCATCCACTTGGCCAGGTCATGCACGCTGGAATAGATGCCACCGGCACCGGCGTTGTTGGACCAGGTCAGCGGTGGCACCGGGCGCAGGTCCTTGAAGTCGAACTTGGCGTGGCCAACGGCGGCCTTGTCACCCGGCTGCAGATGATCGGCGTTGTAGCGGGTTCCGCTCATGCCAACCTTGTTGAAGACGCGCTGCTGCAGGAAATCGGCGAACGACTGCCCGGATACTTTCTCGATCACCTGCTGGGCGACCGCGTACAGGATGTTGTCGTAGGCGTAGCGGTCGCGGAAACCGTTCTTCAACGGCACCTGCGCCAGTCGCGCGACCACTTCCGCATTGCTGTAACGGGTGGTCGGCCAGAACAGCAGGTCGCCCGCGCCCAGGCTCAAGCCGCTGCGGTGCGAAAGCAGGTCACGGATGCGCATCTCGCCGGTGACATACGGGTCAGACATGCGGAACGACGGCAGGTGATCGACCACCCGGTCATCCATTTTCAGCTTGCCCTCTTCGGCCAGCAGGTTCAGCGAGGTCGCAGTGAAGGCCTTGGTATTGGAAGCGATGGCGAACAAGGTATCGGCCTGCACCGGCTCGGGCTTGCCCAATTCACGCAGGCCCCAGCCGCGCTCCAGGATCACCTTGCCGTCCTTGACCACGGCCACGGCCACGCCCGGCACATCGAACTGCTGGCGCACGCGCTCGACCGTGGCATCCAGCTGCTGCAGCTCCGTTGGCACTGCCTCCTGTGCGGAAGCCATCGGTGCCACCACGCCCATCGCGAGCACCAGCCCGCCACCCAACCAACTATTCAAAGTGCTCTCCCTTGGTGTCGATGCCGGCACAAGACCGGTCTTCTCGCGATGGTAACGCGAGCGCGCCCACCCTCGCCTTTCCGCAGCTGCCCGCAAGCCACCATGGACCTCGCCGCCCGCACCACTGCCACCATCATTCCCTGCCTGCGCTACCGCGATGCACCGGCTGCCATCGATTGGTTATGCAAGGCGTTCGGCTTCCAACGTCATGCGGTGTACCAGGACGGCGACGTGGTTCAGCACGCGCAGCTGGTGTTCGGCAACGGCATGGTCATGCTCGGCTCGGTACAGCCCGGCGAATGGGGCAGCAACACGATCCAGCCCGACGAGGTGGGCGGCATGGAGACACAGAGCGCCTGCGTGATCGTCAGCGATGCCGACGCGCACTACGCCCAAGCCAAGGCGGCCGGCGCCGAGATCATCATTGATATAGCCGATCAGGATTACGGCGGCCGTGGCTATGCCTGCCGCGATCCGGAGGGTCACCTGTGGTGGTTCGGTAGCTACGACCCGTGGGCGGCAAGCGTGTAGTGCCGAGCCATGCTCGGCAGGGGCCTTACAAGCATCCCCAGCTGTAGTGCCGAGCCATGCTCGGCAGAGGCGTTACACGTAGCGTCTGAGATTGCCGGTAAGGCCCCTGCCGAGCATGGCTCGGCACGACCTTGTGCGGTTACATTGCTGGCTTCGCGGCTTACGCCGCTCCCACATGACATCGGGGCCTTGTTTTGAACGATCTATTTGCGAGCGCGCCGCATACGCCCGGTGTGCATATCGGCATCGGTGGCTGGACCTATATGCCATGGCGCGGCGGTACGTTCTATCCGGTCGGACTGGTGCAGCGGCGTGAGCTGGAATTCGCCAGCCAGCAGTTGACCAGCATCGAGATCAACGGCACCTACTACGGCGCGCAGAAGCCGCATATCTATGCGGCGTGGCGCGACGCCACGCCCGAGGGTTTCGTGTTTTCGGCCAAGGCGCCCAAGCGCATTGTCACTGCGCGCAAACTCGCCGGCAGCGGCGGGCAGATCGAGGACTTCATCGATGGCATCAGCCATCTCGGCGACCGGCTTGGGCCGCTGCTATGGCAGTTCGAAGCCGGACGCACGCTGGATCGCGAGGATCTCGCCGCCTTTCTGCACTTGCTGCCGCAGCAGGTCAATGGCCGCCGCCAGCGGCATGCCTTGGAAGTCCGTGACCCAAACTGCTTCGATGCCGAGCTGGTGGCGCTGATCCGCCAGCATGGGGTCGCATTGGTTTATACCGACTCGGCGGCCTATCCCAACGCCGCCGATCTGTCAGGCGACTTCGTCTACGCACGCCTGATGGGCAGCCGCGACGAGCACGCTACCGGCTATCCGGCCAGTGAACTTGGACCATGGGCCGATCGCGTCCACCGCTGGCGCCAGGGCGAAGACGTGGCCGAACTGCCGCATCTGGCCGCGCCGTTGGCGGCCGCCGCGCCGCGTGAGGTTTTCCTCTACTTCATCAGCGCCGCCAAGCACCGCAATCCGTCGGCAGCACGCGAACTGCAGCGCTTGATCGACACAAACTGAAGCCGGCAGCACGGCGCTACCAACCCGCATCGGCGACAATAGGCCGATGCCTACCGACGACACCCGCAAAGCCCTGTTGCAGATCCACTTCTGCGTTCTGCTATGGGGCATCACCGCCATTCTTGGCAAATTGATCACCCTGCCCGCGCTGCCTCTGGTGTGGTGGCGCATGTTGCTGGTGGTGGCGATGCTGGCACTGCTGCCACGGGTGTGGCGCGGCCTGTCGGGCCTGAACCTGCGGCTGGTGCTGGGCTATGCCGGTATCGGTGCACTGGTGGCGCTGCACTGGCTCACGTTCTATGGCGCGGTGAAGCTGGCCAATGCCTCGGTTGCCGCGACCTGCATCGCACTGGCACCGGTGTTCACCGCCATCATCGAACCGTGGATCGCGCGCCGTCCGTTCCAGATGCGCGAATTGGCGCTGGGTGTGGTGGTGCTGCCAGGTGTCGCGCTGGTGGTTGGCGGCGTACCTGATGGCATGCGTCTGGGCGTAGCTGTCGGTGCCGCGTCCGCATTGCTGGTGGCGCTGTTTGGCTCGCTCAACAAGCGCATGGTCGGCCACGCCGATCCGCTGACCGTCACTGCTGTGGAATTGGGCGCGGGCACCTTGACCCTGACCCTGTTGGCTCCGGTACTGCCGTTCCTGCTGCCCGCCCTGGCCAGCGATCTGTGGGTGCTGCCCAATCTGCACGATGGCTTGTTGCTACTTGCCCTGTCCGGCCTATGCACGCTGCTGCCGTTTGCCTTGGCACTGGTCGCACTAAGGCACTTGAGCGCCTACACCACGCAGCTGGTGACCAATCTGGAACCGGTCTATGCGATCGTGCTGGCGATGCTTTTCCTCGGCGAACAGCATGAGCTGACACCGCAGTTCTATCTAGGCGTGGCAATCATTCTCGGTGGTGTGTTCCTGCATCCACTGCTCAACCGCCTGCGGCCGGCGGCGGCAAGCGCCGGTTCGGCCTGATCGGCTGTTGATGGTGTAGCCCGACTCAGCTCGCTACCACCACTCGGTCGCGCCCCTCGGCCTTGGCCTGATAGAGCGCAGCATCGGCGCGCCGCAGGGTTTCGCCCGGGGCTTCACCGGCGCGGTGCACGGCCAGGCCGATGCTGACCGAAATAGGCAGGCCGATCGGCAGCAGGCCCACCGATTCGCGCAGGTATTCGCATTGCAGCTCGGCCTGCTGCAGTGGCGTGTCCGGCATCAGGATGACGAACTCCTCGCCGCCATAGCGCGCAGCCATGCCGCGCCCGGCGAACTGCGACTTCAGCACGCTGGACAGCTCGACGAGTACCCGATCACCTTCGTTGTGGCCATGGATGTCGTTGACCAGCTTGAAGTGGTCGATATCGACGATGGCTACCGCCGGCGGCACCCCACCTGCGCGTCCAATCGCTTCCGACAGCGCAGCAGACAGGGCGCGGCGATTGGGCAAGCCGGTCAGCGGATCAGTACGTGTCTGTTCGGACAGCTCAAGATTGAGCTGCTCCAACTGCTGGTAGTACTCAAGCAGGTGCGCCTCGTACCAATCATGCTCAGCCTGATGATGGTCGATCTCAATCCGCAGCAGGCGCATCTCCATCATCCGGCTGACCTGCCGCGACAGCGCGCGCAGCGCCTCGGCCTGCGGCGTGCCCAACTGCGCCGGCACCGAGTCGAACACGCACAGCGAGCCCAGCGCATAGCCATCGCTGCTGAGCAGCGGCGCACCGGCATAGAAACGGATATGCGGATCGCCCAATACCGACGGGTTACCACTGAAGCGCTGATCCTGGCGGGCGTCGGCCACCACCGTCAGCTCCTGCGGCTTGAGGATGGTGTGGGCGCAGAACGCTTCGTCGCGCGGGGTTTGTTCACCGTCCAGACCCTGCAGCGACTTGAACCATTGGCGGTCGCGATCAATCAAGGTCACCGCCCCCATCGGCGTGCCGCAGATGGTGCGGGCGATGGTCACCAGGTCATCGAACTCCTGCTCGCGTGCGGTATCCAGCACCCGGTAGCGCTGCAGCGCTGCAATACGTTCGGTTTCATTGGCAGGCAGGGCGGGCTTGATCATGCACGAGTCCAAAGCGGCAGGATGGAGAGCGCTGCAGAGTCTAGCTGCACCGCGCGCAAGGCGCGGTGAGCACGTCACATTTCACCACTGCTGCTGTTGCGGCAGCAGACCGTGCAGTTCCTGCTCACTCAGGTTGCGCCATTGGCCCGGCTTCAACGCACCGATCTTGACGTTGTCGATGCGCACGCGCCGTAGCGTGTTGACGCGGTAGCCGAACTCGGACGCCATCAGGCGGATCTGCCGATTCAAGCCCTGCTCCAGAATGATGCGGAAGCCATACTTGCCCAGGCGGCTGGTGCGGCACGGCAGCGTGGTCTCGTTGCGGATGCGTACGCCACGGGCCATGCCACGCAGGAATTCATCGGTAACCGGCTTGTTGACCGCTACCAGATACTCCTTCTGGTGGCCGTTTTCGGCACGCAGGATCTGGTTGACGATGTCGCCATTGCTGGTCAGCAGGATCAGTCCTTCGGAATCCTTGTCCAAGCGGCCGATCGGAAAGATGCGCTGCTCGTGGCCAATGAACTCGATGATATTGTCGCTGACCGCGCTCTCGGTGGTGCAGGTGATGCCTACCGGCTTGTTCAGCACGATATAGACATGGCGGCGGCCGGTGCTCTTCTGCACCGTACGGGCACGCAGCGGCTGGCCATCGACTTTTACATCGTCGCCCTCGCCCACCACCGCACCGGTACCGGCGACGATGCCGTTGACGGTGACGCGACGGGCGGAGAGCAGGCGGTCGGCCTCGCGGCGCGAACAGAAGCCGGTTTCGGCAATGTGCTTGTTGATTCGAATTGTCATGGGCGAATTATCCGCCATCGCCTGCGGCCGGAACAGCACGGCCGAATGGCTTGTTCAGGGCACTTCCTGAATATCGCGCGCATCCACCACCTGGTCGCGACCGCTGCGCTTGGCCTGGTACATGGCATTGTCGGCCCGCCGCAGCAGCCCGGCCACGTCATTGTCGCGGTATTGCAGCTCGGCCAGACCGATACTGGCGGTGACCACCAGGCCTTCGTGCTTGAGCCCGCGTGCCTGTACGGTGACCTTTTCGCGCAGTTGCTCCAGCCGCGGCCGCGCCGCATCGGCGCCAATTCCCGGCAGCAGGATCAGGAACTCTTCCCCGCCCATGCGGATCACGTCGCTGCGGCTGCGCACACCAGCCAACAAGGTGCCGGCCACCGATATCAACACCTGATCGCCGCCGTCGTGGCCGTAGCTGTCGTTGATCTGCTTGAACAGGTCGATGTCCAGGAAACCTATCGACAGCGGCAACCCGCCGGCCTTGGCCTCGCGCAGATAGTGGTCCAGCTGGCGCAGGCCAGCGCGGCGATTGGGCAGGCCGGTCAAGGTATCGGTATCGGCAAGCTCGCGCATCTCATCGCGCTGCTGGCGCAGCTGGCTGAGGCTGCGATTGAGTGAGTAGGCCGCCATCATCAAGAACCAGGTCACCGAGACCTGGATCGCCTCGACCCGGAATTCCACCAGCAGGCGGTTGTCCATCAGGTCGGCCAGCGCCATCACCAACAGCGGAATCGCCGCCACCAGACCGTCCAGCGCCTGGAAGTATCGCCGCCGCAAGGCAACGATGGCGATGCCTACCGAGGTCAGGCAGATCAGCGTGAACAGGTCGTCCAGCGCCACCGCCATCCACACCAACAGCGGCCAAGACATGAATGGTGCAGCTACCGCGACCAGCCCCAGCACGATCATCAGCCCCTGCATCCAGCGCCGCGAACCACGCAGCACTCGGCGGCCGCCGCACATGCGCCACAGCACCCAGCCCATCACCGCATAGCTGAGCGCCGACACCGAGACCATCCATACCGGCGCGTGACCATCCACCGGCAGCCATGGCTCGGGATAGCCACTGAGCCCGCTCAACACCGCCTGCCACACCACCAACAGCGCGCAGACCAAGGTGTAGACCAGGAAGTCACGCCCGCGCGTAGTGGCAAAGCCCATCAACGCAGACAAGGCCAAGGCCAGCGCAATCGCCACGCAGGCGGTACGCACCACCAGCCGCAAGGTGTCCTGCTGCTGAAGTGGGCTGGGTGCGGCGAGGTGCACGGTGGGAATCCAGCGCGGCTTCAGCGGCGACTCCCAGGCCACCCGGATCGGCTCGACCGTGCCCTGCTTGGGCACAACCACAAGACCTACGCCGGCACGGAAGCGCGAGTCGCGGGTACGGGCGTCCTGCATGTCACCGCAGACTTGGCGGTCACCATGGAAAATCATCACTTCGCCGGCAAACACGTTGAACACGCCCACGCCTTGCGGCGCGCCGGACCAACCGCCTTCGGGCGCAGCAATTTCAATGGCAGGGCGCATCCGCGCCAAGGCTTCGGCGCTGCAGGCACGCAAGGGGGCCTGTTCAGCGGTTGCGCCGCCAGCAATCAGGAAGTCACGCCCCCCCTGCAGCGGTTGGGCAGCGCCCAGCGAAGGCCACAACGTGAAGAACGCCGACAGCAACAGGAGCACGATCCATCCACGCCTTACCCTGCCAGCAACTGCCGCTCCCCCTTCTGCCATGAGCCTCCCTCTCGCGTTCCCCGACGCGGATGAGCGGCATTATCGCAATAACCCGCCGCGAGCAGTACGTGAAGACCGTCGCGGCTTGAACTTGTCGTCCCATCCGGTCCTGCCGGGCCGACAAACGGTCAAAAACAGACAACCCCGGCATTGCCGGGGTTGTCTGGTCACGCACTTGGACTGGCTGGATCAGTAGTTGCGCGGGCCGCGCGGCTTGAAGCCACCCGGACGCGAACCACCAGGACCACCCGGGCCGCCCGGACGCGGGCCGCGCGGGCCACCCGGACGCGGACCACCCGGCTTGCCGTCGCCCTTGTCGAAGCGCGGCTTGAACGGCGGCGCTGCGCCACCCTGTTCTTCGCCAGCCTCAACCTTGCGCATCTGCAACTGCTGGCCCGACACCCACACCTTCTTCAGGTGCTGCAGCACGTCGGTCGGCATGTCTGCCGGCAGATCCAGCACCGAGTGACCGTCGTGGATGTCGATACGGCCGATGAAACGGCTTTCCAGACCCGCTTCGTTGGCGATGGCGCCGACGATGTTGGCCGGCTTCACACCGTGGGTGTGACCGACTTCAATGCGGTAGGTCTCCATGCCGAACTCCGGCGCGCTGCGCGGCGGCATTTCGCGACGCGGACGCGACTCGAAATCACCTTCGCCACGCGGCGGACGCGGTGCGCGCTCGCCGTCGTCATGACGCGGTGCACGCTCGAAACGCGGCTCGAAACGGGCCGGGCGATCGCCACGGTCACCGCGCTCGTCACGGCGATGGAAGCCGCCGTCACGGGCCGGACGCTCGTTGCGGTCATTACGCTCGAACGACGGCTCGCGGCGCTCACGCACCGGCGGGGTCAGCAGGAACGGCGAATCACCCTGCAGGAGCTTGGCCAGCGCGGCTGCGATATCGATGGCCGGCACGTTGTGCTCGCCTTCGTAGCGCTGCAGCAGGTCGCGGTAGAAATCCATGTCGCCGGCAGCCAGAGTCTGGCTGATACGGTCCATGAACTTGGTCACGCGGTGGTCGTTGACCGCATCCACGCTCGGCAACTGCATTTCTTCGATCGGCTGGCGGGTCGCGCGCTCGATCTGGCGCAGCATGCCCTTCTCGCGCGGGGTGACGAACAGGATCGCCTCACCGCTGCGGCCGGCACGGCCGGTACGGCCGATACGGTGCACATAGCTTTCGGTGTCGTACGGGATGTCGTAGTTCAGCACGTGGCTGATGCGCTCCACGTCCAGACCACGGGCGGCCACGTCGGTGGCAACCAGGATGTCGAGCTTGCCTTCCTTCAGCATGGCGATGGTGCGCTCACGCTGGGCCTGCTGCATGTCGCCATTGATGGCGGCAGCGGCCAGACCACGCGCCTGCAGCTTGCTGGCAAGCTCCTCGGTGCCGGCCTTGGTACGCGCGAAGATGATCATCGCGTCGAAGGTTTCCACTTCCAGGATGCGGGTCAGCGCGTCCAGCTTGTGCATGCCAGCCACCCACCAGTAACGCTGGCGGATATTGGCTGAGGTGGTGGTCTTGGACTGGATGGTCACTTCCACCGGCTCACGCAGATAGGTCTGCGCGATGCGGCGGATCTGCTGCGGCATGGTGGCCGAGAACAGCGCAACCTGGCGGCTTTCCGGCAGCTTCTTGAGCACGGCTTCGACGTCGTCGATGAAGCCCATGCGCAGCATTTCGTCGGCTTCGTCGAGCACCAGCGTCTTCAGCTCGGACAGATCCAGGGTGCCGCGATCGAGATGATCGATCACCCGGCCCGGGGTGCCGACCACCACGTGCACGCCGCGGCGCAGGGCCTGCAGCTGCTGCGCATAGGGCTGGCCGCCGTACACCGGCAGCACGCGGAAGCCCGGCATCGATGCCGAATAGGTCTGGAACGCCTCGGCGACCTGGATGGCCAGCTCGCGGGTCGGCGCCAGCACCAGCACCTGCGGCTTGGTGGCGGAAAGATTGATATTGGACAGCACTGGCAGCGCGAAAGCACCGGTCTTGCCGGTGCCGGTCTGCGCCTGGCCGAGCACGTCGCGGCCTTCCAGCATGGCCGGAATGGTGGCTGCCTGGATCGGTGACGGGGTCTCGTAGCCGACTTCGGCCACTGCCTTCATCACAGGCTCGGATAGGCCGAGATCTGCAAACAGCAGCGGCGCGGGGGTATCTTGGGACATGGTAACTCCGGGGGCACCGCCGCGAACGGGCGGGCGAAAAGACGCATATTGTGCGCTCTAAACAGCTCTGCTGTCGCGCATGGCTTGATTTGCGTTCAGCTTACGAACACAACCGGCCGCCGCTTGGCCCCTGTTGGAGCACCCGCACGGGTCGCCGATGACGCACAATAGCACTCGTTTTTATCCGTGAACACCATGCAGACCATCGAATTTGAACTTGACCGCGATTACGTGGAACTGAAGCAGCTGCTGAAACTGGCCGATCTGGTCACCAGCGGCGGCGAGGCAAAAATGATCATTGCCGACGGACAGGTCACCGTGGATGGCGTGGTGGAGCTGCGTAAAGCCTGCAAGATCCGCGGCGGCCAGCAGGTTGTGCTGGGCGATGTCAGCATCAACGTGCTCGCCGATCCGGACCCGAATCGTGCCGAAGAAGACGACGAGGACGAAGACGAAGACGAGTGATGTAGTGCCGAGCCATGCTCGGCAGAGGCCTTTCTCGCACCCCATCAGCGCTATGGGAGCTGTGGGAGCGGCGCAAGCCGCGAAGCTGGCAATCTGTCAGCCGGTGAACCTGCCACCTTCACCGGCTTCGCGTCTTACGCCGCTCCCACAAACCAGCTTCCCAGCTTTCCGGCTACCCAACTACGCGCGCGCCTGCGTCAGATGCCCGGCGATCAACTTCCTGAACGGAACCACGCCCTGCGCGGCCCGCCAGGCCGCGCCGCCCAGGCAACGCCCCCGCAGCCGGGTGTGGGTTTTAAGCCCGGCAATGGCATTGGTGGCCTCGTACAGCGGCCGTGTCGCCAGCCGGTGGCCGCGCTGGTAACTGCCCAGCAGGCCGTCCGCACCGATATCGCCGCCACCGCGAACCGCATCCAGCAGCAACCGCGCCAGCCGTTGCTGGCTGTGCAGGCCAAAATTGAAGCCATGCGCGGTAACCGGGTGCATGCCGACCGCGGCATCGCCGATCAAGGCATAGCGTTTACCGACAAAACGGTGCGCATACACCCCCACCAACGGGTAGGCATGACGCGTCCCCACCGGGGTCATCGCGCCCAGGCGATGCTCGAAGAAACCGCTGACAGTGCGGCCGAAGTCAGCCTCCTCCAGCGCCAACAACTGCTGCAACTGCTGCGGCGGCATGGTGATCACGGCCGAGGCCTGATTGCCCGGCAAGGGCAGCATCGCCAAGGTACGTTCGTAACCGAACCACTCCCAGGCAGCGTGCTCATGCGGCCGCTCGCACTGCATCCTGCAGACCAGCATGGACTTGCCGAAGTCACGCATCTGCGCGCCGATACCCATCATCCGCCGGGTCGCCGAGAAGCGGCTGTCGGCGGCGACCACCAGCCGCGCGCGCAGCTGGCTGCCGTCACTCAAGGTGACCGTGCTGTACGCCTCACCGGCGTCGATTGCAGTGACCGAGCGTCCATCCAGCAGTTCCAGCCCGGCCTGGCCCTGCACCGCCTCCCAGGCGGCACGCCGGATCAGGTGATTGGGAATCAGCCAACCCAGCTCATCGACGCCCTCGCCCTGCGCGGCGAAACCGAGCGCAAACGGCGAGCTGCCATTCATCACCTTGGCACTGCGCAACGGCGAGATTTCGCCAGCATCGATGCGCTGCCACAGGCCCATGCTGCGCATGATCTGCCGCGAGGCATGGGTCAGCGCGATCTCGCGACCGTCGAAGGCGGGCTCGGCAAGCGCCGCCAGCGGTTGCTGTTCGACCAGCGCCAACGACAAACCGCTCCCCGCCAGGCTGCGGGCCAGACTCAAGCCGGCCGGGCCGGCTCCCACCACCACCACATCCACCTTGCGCATGTGCCACTCCGATAGGCCTACCGCAGGCAGGGTAAGCAGGCTGATGTAAGGATTCATTGATCCAGATCAGCTACCCGGCAATCAGCGCGCAAACACAACGGGCGCCCTGCGGCGCCCGTATGCGATGCCTGCGATGTGATGGCGCTTAGTTGGCCGAGGCCGCGCGCACGCTATAGCCGGAGGCGCGCCACACCTTGTCCTCATCCAGACGGAACGACACCAGCTCGCGTACCGGCTGCGCATTGTTGGCAAAGCGGGTCGGGAAGCTGACGTTCAAATAGATGCCTTCCGGCACCGAGGCACCTGCCGGGTATTGCACGCGGGTGATCGATGGCTTGCCACGCGATACCAGCGCGCCCAACTTGGCGCGATCGGCGTTGACGTTGTTGGCGAACACATCACGGGTCACCGCCTTGCGCGCGACCGCCGAGGCACCGTCCCAGACCGAGGCCGCTTGCTGGCCGTCCACCAACTGCGCCACACGCTGCGCCGCAGCAGTCATTTCCGCATCCTGCTTTGCCACCTGCGCCTGCTGCGCTGCACTGAGCGCTGGCGCCGCAGGAGTCGCAGCCCGCGCCGGAGCAGCGGCCGTGGTTCGAGTTGCAGCCGGGGCAGTGGGCGCAGCGGCAGGCGCCTGGGCAAATGCGGTTGCGGCCGGCACGGCCAAGGTCAACACCATCAACAAACAACTGGATCGCATAGCTCTCTCCATGACGCTTTCAGTTGAACGGAATGCCAATCCAATCACGGTTTTCAGCGTTCCGCATCCTCCCCCCTGTTCATTTCCGTGTGCCAGATGCACCTACCTGCGCGTTGACGGTCGCCGCGGGCGCGGGCGCGGTCGCCGCCGCCGGAGCAGCAAATGCGGCCGCGGCGCCGGTCGGGATGGTGGTCGGCATCGGCTCCAGCATCGCGGTATCGATCTCCGACAGCGGACTTTCCTCCGGACAGGTCTCATCCGGGAACCCGAACTGCTCTTTCAATGCCTGACCGCAGCTATTCACCGCCTCTAGCCCCGCACCCACCGTCTTGCAGTCGCGGTCGAAAGCGATCAGGAACGCATCCTTGCGGCGCACGAAATCATCGCCGCATTTGCGCATCTGCTTGATGCGCTCCAGGTCATCCTGCACCGCATTGGTGCCGTCCAGACCGTACTGCTTGAGCTCTTCGCTGGTCAGCACCCGCAGGCTGCGGTTGGGCACGGTCATCATCAGATCAGCCACGCCCACCGCCACGCCGTTGCGCTGCAGGTAGTCCTTCACGTTGTCGTAGACCTCGTGCAACTCCTTGTTCAACTCCGCGCGCGAACTGGCGCTGGAGCTGATCCGCATCATCCGGTGGATGCCGACCTTGCCGGAGATCAAGCGGTTGTCGCCGGCCGCCAGCACGAATACGCAGGCGCTGTGGCAAACCGAGCCTTCGCGCACCCAGATGGTCCAGCCGGACTCGCCAATGCTGTCGCCAGCGACGATCGCCGCTTCCACCTGGCCACCACTGGAATCCAGATCGAGGATGCGGCGGCTGATCTTCATCACATCGGCCACGACTGCCAGCCGCGTCACCATCGCTGCGAACGAAGGGTTGATCTTGCCGGCATAGCGCACCCGCAGCAGGCCACGCTCTTTGCACGGCTCCAAGGCTGCATCCATGCTGGCGCGGTCAAACGCGGCCAGCTCGGTGCCATCGCCGTTCTCGCCGGCATAGTCGGTGCCGCAGCTGACCCAGGCCTTGCCGTTCTCCAGCACCAACTCGGGCCAGGGCTTGTCCTTGGCCGGCAGCACCGGCGCCGGCGGGGTCGGCGCATCGGCGGCATTGATCGACACCATGTGGTCGCCGTCAGCGGCCAGTGCCGCAGCAGGGTCAACCACAGGCTTTTTATCGCCGGTCTGCGGATTGCAGGCCAACAGCCCGATGCACAACAACGGCGACCAGCAGAACTTGGGCAACATGGAGAGCAATCAGGTCCGTACTACGGCGCAACCGCGCCAGGAAGGTGGACAGTCTAGTGCGCAACACCCTCCCTGCTGCAACGCCCAATGAATCAACACAGCGTCGCGCGCATTGATGTCCGAAAATGGCCAGTACCGGCCGCCGGCCGCACCTAGACTGGGGCCATGCAAAACCTCCTGATGCCCGCCCATATGCAATGCGAACAAGCCCGCCTGGCCCGCGATGCGCGCTTTGACGGCCTGTTCTTCACTGCCGTGCGCAGCACCGGCATCTACTGCCGGCCGGTATGCCCGGCACCGCCGCCCAAGCCCGAGAACGTCAGCTACTACCCCAGCGCCGCTGCCGCCAGCGCCGCTGGCTACCGGCCCTGCCTGCGCTGCCGTCCCGAGCTATCCCCGGACGACGCCAATCTGCTGCAGGACCAGACCCTGCATCAGGCATTGGCCTTACTCAACGAAGGCATCCTGCAGGAGCAGCCGGCCAGCGCCCTGGCCGACGCGATGGGGGTAAGCGCGCGTCAGCTGCAGCGTCTGTTCGTGGCCAAACTTGGCGCCACACCAGCACAGCTGCATACCACCCGCCGCCTGTTGCTGGCCAAGCAGCTGCTGACCGAAACCGCGCTGCCGGTAACCCAGGTCGCACTGGCGGCCGGTTTCAACAGCCTGCGCCGTTTCAACAGCGCCTTCCTGGAGGGCTGCGGCATGCCACCAAGCGCGCTGCGCAAGCAACATGGCGCAGTAGCAGGCGGCGAGCCGGTGCTGCGACTGGCCTACCGGCCGCCGCTGGACTTCCCGTTGATGCTGGCCTTCCTGCGCCGCCGCTCGCTGCCGGGCATCGAGTGCATCGACGAAAGCAGCTACCAACGCGTGGTCCTCGCCAATGGCGCGGCCAGCCTGATCCGGGTCACTGCCGATCCCAAGCGGCCGGAACTGCGCCTGCAACTGGGCACCACCGATCCACGCGCGATTCCCGCCATCGTCGCCAAGGTGCGCCGTGTCTTCGATCTGGATGCCGACCTGCGTACCGTCCATGCCACGTTGGGCCAAGAACCCTTGCTGGCGCGCGGTATCGCCGAGCGGCCCGGCCTGCGCATTCCCGGTGGTTGGGATGGGTTTGAAGTCGCAGCGCGCGCGGTGCTTGGGCAGCAGGTCAGCGTCGCCGCCGCCACCACGCTGGCGCGGCGCCTGGTCGACCGCTTCGGCGAGCACCTGCCCGGCATGCCCGAAGGCCTGGACCGGCAGTTCCCGGCGCCGGCAACCGTGGTCGACGCGCCGCTGGAAAGCATCGGCCTAGCGCGCACCCGCGCCGCAACCCTGCGCGCGATCGCCCGTGCCTGCGCCGAGCAACGCCTGGATTTCAGCCGCGCGCAGACGCTGGAGAGCTTCGTGCAGAAAGCCACTGCCCTGCCCGGTATCGGCCCGTGGACCGCGCATTACATGGCACTGCGGGCAATGGGACTGCCCGATGCCTTCCCGGCCGGTGATCTGGTGCTGCAGCAGGTGCTGGGCGAAGGCCAGCGCCTGAGCGAACGCGAGACCGAGCGTCGCTCGCAACTCTGGCGACCATGGCGCGCCTACGCCGTGCTGCACCTATGGCATCTGGCAGTGCCGACCGAAAGAAAGAATTCCAAGACTGTTACGGAGGCCAGCGCATGAACACCCTCTATTACGACCGCTTTGACAGCCCCATCGGCGCCTTGACCGTCGCCGTCGACGAGGTCGGCGTGCGCCATATCCTGTTCGCCGAGAACCGCCACGACGCCAAGGGCCGTGAGCACTGGCAGCGCGACCCGGATGCGGTCGCCGAGCCGCGCCGGCAGTTGCTGGAGTACCTGCGCGGTGAGCGCCATGAGTTTCAGTTGGAGTTGGCGCCGGTGGGCACTGAGTTCCAGTTGCAGGTCTGGCACACGCTGGCACAGATTCCATTCGGCGCAACCTGGAGCTACCGGCAACTGGCCGAGCGCATCGGCCGGCCCACCGCTACACGTGCGGTAGGTGCTGCCAATGGCCGCAATCCCTTGCCGATCGTGCTGCCATGCCATCGCGTGATCGGCAACAACGGCACGCTGACCGGCTTCGGTGGCGGGCTGCCGACCAAGGCGGCATTGTTAAAGCTGGAAGGCGTGGCCAGCGAAGGCGAGCGTGTGGCAGATCTGTTTGGCTGAATCCTCCGCTTGCCCGGGAGCGGCTCGATTCCTGCGGCTACAGGGTCAATCAGCCCCAAGCAACATGCCGAAGGTTGTATTTGTACGGTCACCGGCCCGGCCTATCATTACGGCATGACTTTTCTACGCATTTCGGCCACTGCACTGGCCTGCGCGCTGCTCGCTGCTTGCGCCAGCACCCCCTCCCCCGTCGCCGCACCGGAAGTTCCGCCCACCGTATTGATGATTTCCATCGACGGCCTGCGCGCGGACAAGCTCAGTGAAGCCGACACTCCCAACCTGATGCGACTTGCCCGCGAGGGCGTGCGCAGCGTTGGCATGCGCCCGTCCTACCCGGCACTCACCTTCCCCAATCACTACACCTTGGTCACCGGCCTGCGTCCGGACCATCACGGGCTGGTGCACAACGCGATGAGCGCCGATGCGCTTGGCGAATTCAAGGTCAGCGATCGCTCTGCCGTGCAGAATGCCGCCTGGTGGGATGGCGGCGAGCCGATCTGGGTCAGCGTACGCAAGGCCGGGTTCAAGAGTGCCACCTGGTCCTGGCCGGGCAGCGAAGCGCCGGTGCGCGGCCTGCATGCCAACCAATGGCGCATGTATGACGAAAGCGTGCCACTGCCCGAGCGCATGAATCAGGTACTGGCCTGGCTGCACGGCGAACCGGACGCGATCAAGCCGCGCTTCGTTGCCGCCTACATGGAACACGTGGACAAAGCCGGCCATGGTCACGGTCCGGATTCGCCCGAGTACAAGGCCGCCTTGCAGCAGGTTGATGCCGCTGTCGGCCAACTGGTCGAAGGCATGCGTCGCGGCGGCCTGCTCGACCACACCAACGTGATTGTGGTTTCCGATCACGGCATGGCAACAGTCAAGTTCGGCAACGCGGTTGCGATCGAAGACATGGTGCCGGCGGATATCGCCAAGGTGGTGTCGGTGGGTCAGTCGGTAGGCTTCGCACCGCTGCCGGGCAAGCAGGCCGATGCGGAAAAGGCGCTGCTAGGCGAGCATGCGCACTACCAGTGCTGGAACAAGGCGCAACTGCCGACACGCTGGCACTACGGTAGTAATCCGCGCGTACCAGCCATCGTCTGCCAGATGCAGGAAGGCTGGGATGCAGTGACTCGCGACACCATCGCCAGGCGCCCACCCGGTGATCGCGGCTCGCATGGTTACGACCCTGCGCTGCCATCGATGCAGGCAGTATTCGTCGCACGTGGCCCCGCCTTCGCGCAGGGCAAGCAACTCACCGCCTTCGACAACGTCGACGTCTATCCCTTGCTTACCCGCCTGATCGGCATCCCGGCCCAGCCCAACGATGGCGACCCGCACGCGCTGGAGCAGGCATTACGCCAATCGAAGTGAGGTGGCCCGGGTGAGCGATGCGCACCCTCGAACGAAGTCCACCCCAAACAACAGGCACAAAAAAAGCGGCGCAATGCGCCGCTTTTCTGTAACCACTGCCTGGCTGGATCAGCCGGCCTTGGCGACGGTCTTCTTGGCGACAGCCTTCTTGGCGGCAGCCTTGGCGACGGTCTTCTTGGCGACCGGCGCAGCTGCGCCCACGGCCACCTTGCTCACGTGCGAACGCGAAATGCCGTAGCTGGCGTTGTAGCGCTTGCCCTTGGCGGTCTTACGGTCACCCTTACCCATGTCGTCAACTCCTTGGTTTGTAATCAGTTACCCCGTGCATGCACGGGTTTGGCGAGGCCACAATCAAGCGCCCTCGCACATGGACAGGAAGCCTACCATGCGCCCCTCAATGTGCGCAGCTGGCGTCGTGTACGTGCACGTGGTTCAAGCGCAGGTTGGCCACATGCGCCAAGCCCACCAACACGCCCCCCAAGGTCATCACCACCGCATGCGGAATACGTGAGTGATGCAACTCGGGGTGCAACAAGCCAGCCCACAACAGCAGCAGGCCAGGCACCAGTAACAACAACGCCATCAGCGCGCGGTGGCGCAGATAACCCCAGATAAGGCTGAACAGACCCAGCACGGTAACGAAGATCACGATGGTGGCTTCCACCCCATCGCTGAGCCAGAACGACAACCCCAATGCCGGCGCCAGCGCCAGCAAGGCCGGCAACAACGCGCAATGCACCGCGCAGATCAGGGATCCGGTCGCGCCAAAGCGATCGAGGAATTTGCGTAGTCCGGTAGGTGGGGTGGGCATGACTTCCAGCAGGGGCGACGGAACGTTATGGAATAATATAACATTATTGTCCTCCCCGCCCTAGCCGCCTGCGCCAGCCCACTGCCGCCTCCGGTTCAGATTGCCACCCAAGTGATACACAGTAACAAAGGAATCCACATGCCCTTCCCCCGTCGCACCCAGCATCACCTGCTGTTCCTCGCCCTTGCCGCCGCCCTGCCTGCCGTCGCCAGTGCCGCCGATGACGACGCCGGGCAGAGCCATCATCTGACCGAACTCACCGCGGTCAAAGTCACCGCCTCGCCGCTGCAGGGCTCGGCCGAGTCGCTGGCGCGCCCGGTCGAGGTATTGGCAGGTGCAGATCTGGACGAGCACAAGGCTGGCACGCTTGGCGACACTGTGGCCAAGCTGCCCGGCGTGCAGAGCACGTTCTTCGGCCCCGGCGTCGGTCGGCCCATCATCCGCGGCCAGGAGGGCCCGCGCGTGGCAGTGGTCGCCAATGGCGTCGGCAACATGGACGCATCCACGGTCAGCGCCGACCACGCTTCCGCCATCGAGCCGTTCCTGGCTGACCAGATCGAAGTACTGAAAGGCCCGGCAACCCTGCTGTTCGGCAGCGGTGCGATTGGCGGCGCGGTAAATGTGGTCGATGGCCGCATCGCCAGCGACGTACCGGACCGCCCAATCAGCGGACGCGCCGAACTGCGCGGCAACTCGGTCAACCAGGAGCGCAGCGGCATGTTCCGCCTGGATGGCGTCAGCGGCGGCAATGTAGTGCTGCATGTCGACGGCCTGATCCGCAATGGCGATGACTACCGCATCCCGGGCTATGCAATAGATCCGCATGCGCTGGATGCCGATGGCCATGACGATCACGACGCCCACGATGAAGACGCCGGCACCCGCGGCCGCCTGGACAACAGCTCGGTACGCACCCGCGCTGGTGGCGTAGGCGCTACCTGGTTTGGCGAAGGCGGCTTCCTCGGCGCATCGCTGGGCACGTACCGCAGCAACTACGGCATTCCCAATGGCGCCCACGTGCATGCCGACGATGACCATGGCCACGACCATGATGATCACGATCACGACCACGCCGAGGAAGGCGAAGAGCACGATGTACGCATCGACATGGTGCAGAACCGCTTTGACCTGAAGGGCGGCCTGTACAACCCGACCTCGTTCCTGAAGAGCCTGACCGTGCGCGGCGGCTACACCGACTACGAACACACCGAACTGGAAGCCGGCACACCGTCCACCCGCTTCACCAACAAGGGCTTCGAAGGCCGCGTGGAAGCCGTGCAGCAGCCGCTGGCCGGCTGGGATGGCGCCTTCGGCCTGCAGTTCGGCAGCAGCGATTTCGGCGCCATCGGCGAAGAAGCCTTCGTACCGGGCACCACCACCGACACCATTGGCGCATTCGTCCTGCAGGAAAAGCAGTTCGGCCCATTCAAGCTGGAGCTTGGCGCGCGCCATGACCAGGTCAAGCTGGACCCGAACGACGCCCAGCGCAGCCGCAGCTTTGGTGCCACCAACCTATCGGCCTCCGGCATCTGGGCCTTGAACGATACCTTCGACCTGCGTTTTGGCGTGGACGCCTCCGAGCGTGCGCCAACCAACGAAGAGCTGTATGCCGCTGGTGCACACATCGCCACTCGCTCGCTGGAAATCGGCAACGCCAACATGGACACCGAGCGCGGCCGTCGCATGGAGCTGGGCCTGCATGCGCATAACGAGCGTATCGACGTACAGGCTGCGATCTACCAGACCAAGTTCAAGGACTTCATCTACCTGGCAGATACCGGCGTGGTTGAAGGCGGCCTGCCGGTGCGTGCCTGGACGCAGAATGACGCGACGTTCAAGGGTGCTGAAGCTGAAGCCACCTGGCACATGCTGGAGAACGTGGCCGGTGACTGGGACCTGCGTGTGTTTGGCGACTACGTGAAGGCCGAACTGGATGGCAGCGGCAGCCGCAATGTCGCCATCGCCGTGCCGCATGGCGATCACGCGCACAACTACAACGTCGAACTGGCCAACGGCGGCTACCTGCCGCGCATCGCGCCGGCGCGCGTGGGCGCGGATCTGCATTGGTCGCTGGGTGGCTGGCGCGCTTCGCTGGGCGCAGTGCGTTACGGCAGCCAAAAGGATGTTGCCGTGAACGAAGAAGCCAGTGCCGGTTATACGCTGGTGGATGCACACCTTGCTTATCGCTGGGACCGCAATGGCAGCAACAGCTACGAAGTGTTCTTTGACGGCAGCAACCTGACCAATCGTGAGGCACGGCCGCATACCTCGTTGCTGCGGGATTACTCGCCGCTGCCGGGCCGTGGTGTGGCGTTTGGTATACGCGCCTGGTTCTAAGCAATAGATTTAGGCAATGGCTCAGAGCTTTTGCTTTGAGCTGTTGCTTTGGCTTTGAGCTTTGGCTCCTGCTTTCCCCTCTCCCGCCTGCGGAAGAGGGGTAGGGGTGAGGGCAAGCTTTTGCTCTTGATTCTTGCTTCTGCTTCTACCGCCCCCTCACAGTCCGAGCACAGATGAAAACCACCGCAAGGTGGTTTTTTTCGCGGTGAGCAATTTATGCGGGAACTATTTCAAAAACTGCCGAAGCCAAATCAATAGCGCCCTCCATCCGCCCTTCGGGCACCTTCCCCCGCAGGCGGGAGAAGGGAAGACAAAAAGCAAAGCCGGAGCAGGAGCAGGAGCAGGAGCCAAAGCCAAAGCCAAAGCCAAAGCCAGAGCCAGAGCCAGAGCCGAAACCGAAGCCGGAGCCGGAGCCGGAGCCGGAGCCTGACCGAAAACCAAATCACAGCAAGAGCAAGACCGCACAGCCCAATCCTCGCAATTACGTGCATATGCACATAAACTCCCACCCATCGCCCTGCCCCACAAACCGATGGACACCTCCAGCCCCTGCACCTGCTTCCAGCTGCGCCGCGCCACACGCCGCGTCACCCAGCTCTATGACCGCCATCTCGCACCCGCCGACCTAAGCCTCAACGCCTATTCCATCCTGCGCCGCTCCAGCCAGCCACGCCCGCTGGGCGAACTCGCCGATGCATTGGGCATGGACCGCACCACCCTCACCCGCAACCTCAAGCCGCTGCTCGAAGCCGGCCTGCTCAGCTCCGCGCCCGGCGCAGATTCCCGCCAGCGCCAGCTGCACATCACCGCCGCCGGCAAACGTCGCCTGCAGAAAGCCTTGCCCCTCTGGCAACAGGCGCAGCAGGAAATCGAAAAACTGTTCGGCAGCGCACGCATCGCGGATCTCAACCAACAGCTGGAAGCACTCACCCAATCACTGGAACAGGAGCAACCAGCATGAGCGCGCAAGCTCCCACCCGCACACCATGGCTGCTGTTGCTGACCGCCTCCAGCATCCTGATGGTGACCATGGGCGTGCGTCAGACCAGCGGGCTGCTGATCGATCCCATCCATGTCAGTACCGGGCTGGGGGTTGCCCAGATCAGCTTTTCGCTGGCAATCGGCCAGTTCGTCTGGGGCGCGGTGCAGCCCTTCTTCGGCGCGATGGCCGACCAGCGAGGACCACTTCCGGTCTTGGTTGGCGGCGGTGTGCTACTGGCCGTCGGCCTGCTCGCGGCAACCCTGCTGCCCGGCGCCTGGGGACTGAACCTCAGCTTCGGCCTGTTGCTGGCCGCCGGTGCCGGTGCCGGCAGTTTCTCGGTACTGATCGGCGCAACCGCTTGGCGCATCCCAGCGCAGAAGCGCTCGATGGCGGCCGGCATCATCAATGCCGGTGGCTCGCTCGGCCAATTCCTGTTCGCGCCGCTGGTGCAGTTGCTGCTCAGCGCCTTCGGCTGGATCAAGGCTTTGTATGCACTGGCCTTCATCGTGTTGTTGTCATTGCCGCTGGCCTGGCCGCTGCGCAAACGTGCACCACGCAGCGAAGGAACGGATGACGGCGAAGCCCTGCGCCCGCAATTGCAGCGCGCCCTGCGCGACCGCAGCTACTGGTGCCTGCACCTGGGCTTCTTTACCTGCGGCGTGCACATCGCCTTTCTGGTCACCCACCTACCCGGCGAGATCGCACTCTGCGGGCTGTCGCCGAACGTGGCCTCGGTATCGATTGCCTTGATCGGCCTGTTCAATGTCGCCGGCAGCCTGATCATCGGCGCGCTCGGCGAGCGCTTCCGGATGAAGTGGCTGTTGTTCTGGATGTACCTCAGCCGCGCGGTATTGATCGCGATCTATCTGGCTTCGCCGCCGACGCCGATGACCTTCTACCTATTTGCCGCGGCACTGGGCTTCACCTGGCTGGCGACGGTGCCGCCTACCGCCGGGCTGGTCGGCAAGCTGTTCGGTCCGCGTCACATGGGCACTTTGTTCGGTCTGACCCTGTTCTCGCACCAGAGCGGCGCCTTCTTCGGTGCCTGGCTGGGCGGCGTGGCGCTGGAGTACGGCGGCGACTACAGCTGGATGTGGTACGCGGACATGGCACTGGCGGCCGCTGCAGCCCTGATCAACCTGCCGATCCGCGAGGCACCACTGCGTCGCCAGTTCGCCGCAAGCTGAACGAAATGGGCCGCTGCAACGGCCCGTTTCACCGCGCCCATTGAAACCGGACACTTTTGTCCGGATCATATGCGACATGACTTCCATTCGTTCCGATGCCGCCGCACGCCGCGCTTTGCTGTTGGATGCGGCCGACGCCGTGTTCGGCGAACACGGCATCACCGCCCCGCTTGACCTGGTGGTGGAGCGGGCCGGCGTGGGACGGGCAACGCTGTACCGCAACTTCCCCGACCGCACCGCGCTGATCGAAGCCCTGCTGCAGCGGACCGTGGAAAAGATCGAAGCGCATCTGCAGGAGCTGGGCGAGCGTGACGATGCGCTGTTCGAGCTGATCATCGGCATGGCCAAGCGCATCGTGTACTCACCAGCGCTGGCCGACTACTGGCGCGCAGTGGACCAGGACGAACCCGCGATCAAGGCCGCACGCGAGCGCATCCTGAGCCTGTCCGAACCTGCCCTGCTGCGGGCAAAGGCCGCAGGACTGTGCCGGCTCGACCTGCAGCTGTCCGATATTTCATTGATCTCCGGCATGCTCGGCGCGGCGTTGCGCGGACGCACCGTCGAAGATCGCGCCACCCTCGCACGGCGTGCGATTGAATTGCTGCGTCCCGGCCTGTCCAAGCAGGCTGCAGCGGAACGCATATGAAGCCACTCAAGCCCATTCCGGACTGGGAAGAGCATGAAAAGCCTTCCCTGCCCGGCTCGGCCTCGATGCCCTGGCATCCGCCACACCGGCGCGCGGCCTATGCCGCGGTGGCGGTGCTGGTGGCGATCACCGGCGGGCTGGGCAATGCGTTGATCAGCGCCAACCTGCCGGTGATCACCGGCCAGATGGGGCTGCAGGCCAGCGAGGCCAACTGGTTGGTGGCTGCCTATCTGATGGTCAACGTCAGTGCCAACCTGCTGGTGTTCAAATTCCGTCAGGAATACGGCATCCGCCTGTTCGCCGAGATTGGCCTTGGCACCTATGCCGCACTGGCGGTGCTGCATCTGTTTGTCGGCAACAACACGACCACCTTGCTGGTACGCGCAGGCAGCGGTTTTGCCGGCGCAGCCTGCACCACGCTGGGCACGCTGTACATGCTGCAGGCGCTGCCGCGCAAATACGTCGGCAACCTGCTGGTGATCGGCGTTGGCCTGTCGCAGCTGGCCGTGCCTTTGGCCTGGCTGTTGTCGCCCAGCCTGCTCGACCATGGCGAATGGCAGAACCTGTATCTGTTTGAAGCCGGTTTGGCGCTGTGCTCGTTCGCTGCCGTGGTGGTACTGAAGCTGCCGCCCGGCATCCAGATCAAGGTCTTCGAGCGCACCGACTTCCTCACCTTCGCTCTGCTCGCGCCAGGACTGGCGTTGCTGGTGGCGGTGCTCAGCCAAGGCTATCTGCATTGGTGGTTCGATTCACCCTGGCTGGGCTGGGCCCTGGCCGCCGCCGTCGTGCTGATCACCACCGGCCTGTGCATCGAACAGCAGCGCCGCAACCCGCTGCTGCAGGTGCGCTGGTTGATGGGACCGGTGATGCTGCGCTTCATCGTCGGCGCCTTCCTGATCCGCTTCCTCACCAACGAGCAGTCTTACGGGATGATCTCGATGATGCGGGCACTGGGCATGGGCCCGGAGCAGATGGCGCCCTTGTTCGGGGTCATTCTGATCGGCGTGCTGGTCGGCATTGCTGCCGGTGCGCTGACCTTCGGGCCGAAGGCGCTGATTCCGCAGTTGCTGGTCTCGATCATCCTGCTCGGCAGTGCTGCCTTCCTCGACCAGCACCGCACCAGCATGGACCGGCCGATGGATTTCGCCCTCAGCCAGTTCCTGGCGGCGGTGGGCAGTGGCATGTTCATGGGCCCGCTGATGCTGATGGGCATACGCCAGGCGATGGCGCGCGGGCTGGACCACATCGTGTCCTTCATCGTGATCCTGTCACTGACGCAGAGCTTCGGCAGCCTTGCCGGCTCGGCCTTCCTGAGCAGTTTCCAGCTGCACCGCGAGCACATCTATTCCACTGCACTGGTCAGCCAGCTCAATCCCGCCGATCCGCAGGTGGCGCGCCGGCTGCAACTGCAGCAACAAGCCTACGCCCGCGTCATCACCGACCCGGTACAACTCAAGGCGCAGGCCAGTGCAGCCTTGGCGGCAGCAGCCAAGCGTGAGGCCAATGTGCGCGCGTTCAATGATGTATTCGCCTTCAGTGGCTGGGTAGCGATCTGCTTCCTGAGCTGGCTGTTGCTGGAAGTGACGCTGCGTAATCCACGCGTGAAACAGGTGATCCGGCGTGACCGCGCCGGGGCCCAGGACAACCGAGCAGAAACATGAGCAACAAGACCGAAAAGAAAGCCTCAGCACCGGCAGCCGAGGCCGTGTCCAAATACAACCGACCCAGCCGCCGCGCGGTAGTGGTGATGATCATCGTCGCCCTGGTCGGATTGACCTTGATCCTGCGCGCTTGGCAGTTGTGGCCATTCAACAGCACACACATGCATACCGACGACGCCTATGTGCGCGGCCAGGTGACGGTGCTTGCGCCGCAGGTCAACGGCTATGTCACCGAAGTACTGGTCAGCGACTTCGACCATGTCAAAAAGGGCCAGCCGCTGCTGCGTATTGATCAGCGCATCTACCAGCAGAAGGTGGATCAAGCGCAGGCTTCCCTAGAAGATGCACGCGCGCAGCTGGCCAACTCCGACCAGAGCCAGGCGCAGAACCGCGCGCAGATCAGCTCGGCCCGCGCAAATCATTCTGCGCAGCAGGCCGAGCAGCAACGCAGTCGCACCGAGTTGCAACGCTATGAAGCCCTGGCCGCACAGCAGCTGGTTTCCAATAGCGACCGCGACAAGCTGCGCTCCTCCGCGCAGGCGGCGACTGCCGGCGTGGCCCAATCGCAGGCGGCCATCCATATCGCCGAGGAAACCCTCACTTCCACCGGAGTGGCGCGCAAGGGCTTGGAAGCGAAGGTCGCCATGGCTGAAGCCGCCTTGGAACTGGCAAAAATCGACCTCGACAACACGGTTATCAAAGCGCCGCGTGATGGTCAGGTATCCGAGGCCACCGTGCGGCTTGGGCAATACGTTACCGCCGGCAGCCAGTTGCTGTTCCTGGTGCCGGACACGCTATGGGTAGTGGCCAACTACAAGGAAGGCCAGACCTGGAACATGGCCATCGGCCAGCCAGCAACGTTCAGTGTCGATGCCTTCCAGGGCAAGAAGCTGACAGGCCGTATCGAGCAGATCGCCCCGGCCACCGGCTCCGAGTTTTCGGTACTCAAGCCCGACAACGCCAGCGGCAATTTCACCAAGGTGGTGCAACGTCTACCGATCCGCATCGCCATCGACCCCGACCAGCCGCTGGCCGCACGCCTGCGTCCCGGCATGTCGGTGGTGGTGGAAGTGGACACCGCCGCAAGGTAGTGCCGAGCCATGCTCGGCAGGGGCACTACCGACCATCTTGTAGGAGCGGCGCCGGGTGGCCTCGGGCCATAAGCCGCGAAGCCGACATTGGTAGAAAGGCCCAAAGAGCCCCCCCTCCCCAACCCTCCCGTGCTGCACAAGGAAGGAAGCAAAGCCTTCACCCGATTGCGCTAGGCTGTACCCCTGTTCACAGCCGGGAGAACCCTCGGTGAAACTGATTCTGGCGCTCTCCGTCCTGGCCGCACTCACGGCCACCTCCGCCAACGCCGCTGACACGCTGTACTCCGGCGGCCCCATCGTCACCGTGGATGACCGCAACCCCGATGCTGAAGCCATCGTCGTGCGCGACGGCCGCATCGCCTTTGTCGGCACCCGCAAGGCAGCACGCCGCTTCAGCCCGCAAGCGCAGCAGATTGATCTGCAGGGCCACACCCTGACGCCGGGCTTCATCGATGCCCACGGCCACGTCTCAGGCGTCGGCCTGCAAGCGCTGTCGGCCAACCTGCTGCCCGCACCCGATGGCGAAGGCAACTCGATCCCCGCATTGCAGAAGATCATGCGCGAGTTCCGCGCACACCCGACCACGCCCGAGGGCTACAAGGTGCTGATCGGCTTCGGCTACGACGATTCGCAACTGGTCGAACAGCGCCATCCGACCCGGCAGGATCTGGATGCGGTCGCCACCGACATCCCGATCATCCTGATGCACCAGTCCGGCCACCTCGGCGCTTACAACAGCAAAGCGCTGGAAATGGCGGGCATCACTGCCGACACACCCAATCCACCAGGTGGCGTGATCCGCCGCGAACCCGGCAGCAACGTGCCTGACGGTGTGCTTGAGGAAAGCGCGCACAACATCGCCTTGGCCAAGCTGATGCCAGCGATGACTGTCGAGCAATCCTTTGCCATGCTCGAAGCCGGCCAGGCGCTGTACATGAAATACGGCTACACCACTGCCCAGGACGCCAAGACCGACGCAGGCACCTTGCAGCTGCTGCCGATGGCGGCCAAGGCCGGCAAGCTCAAGATCGACGTGGTGTCCTATCCGGATATTGAAGTGGCCTTGCAGAATCCAGCAATGCAGGGGCCCTTCTATGGTCTGAACTACACCGACCACTTCCGCATCGCCGGCGTGAAGATCAGCCTGGACGGCTCACCACAGGGCAAGACCGCGTGGCTGACCAAGCCTTATTACAAGGTTCCCGAAGGCGAAAAGCCGGACTATGCCGGCTATCCCGCCTTCCCCACCGCCAAGGTCGATGACCTCATCACCCAGGCGTGGGGCCATGGCTGGCAAGTACAGGCACATGCCAATGGCGATGCCGCCATCGATCAGCTGATCCATGCTGTGTCCGCCGCTGAAGCCAAGTATCCGGACAAGCATCTCGTCCCCGTGCTGATCCACGGCCAAACCCTGCGCAAGGATCAGGTTGGTGAGCTGCGCCGTCTTGGCATCTTCCCCTCGCTGTTCCCGATGCACACCTATTACTGGGGCGATTGGCACCGCGATTCGGTGCTGGGCCCGGAACGCGCCGAGAACATCTCGCCGACACAATGGGTGCTGGATGCGGGAATGGTATTCACCTCGCACCATGATGCACCGGTGGTGTTCCCGGACTCCATGCGCGTATTGGATGCGACGGTCAACCGCGTGACCCGCAGTGGCCGCGTACTGGGGCCAGATCAGCGTGTATCACCGGCGATCGCGCTGAAGTCGATCACCTTGTGGGCAGCGCGTCAGTACGGCGAAGAGAGCAGCAAGGGCTCGATCGAAGTCGGCAAGCGCGCGGATCTGGTGCTGCTGTCGGATAACCCAATGAGCATCGAGCGCAGCCAGCTACACACCATCAAGGTACTGCAGACCATCAAGGATGGCGAAGTGGTTTACGAAGCAAAACCGAAGCCATAAGCCAGACAGCTCTTGTGGGAGCGGCGTAAGCCGCGAAGCCACTGCAACGACCGAAGCCGATAGCGCATTGACCGCACCGAAGTAGCCGGGGCGGTCGAAGCCTATCGGCTTCGCGGCTTACGCCGCTCCCACAAAAATCGTTTCCGCGGGGCGCTTCACCCGCACCCCAACCCCTCTCCCGCAGGGAGAGGGGCTTGAAGCTTCAGCCTGCGCAGTTCGCGCACAGGCCGTGCACTTCCAGCGTCTGCGCCTGCGGCTTGAAGCCAAGCTCCTTGGCACGGGCTTCGAGCTGGCGGACGATGTCACGGTCTTCCAGCTCCACTGCGCTATGGCAGCGATCGCAAATCAGGAACGGTACCGAGTGCTGGTTGCTGCTCGGGTGATGGCAGGCAACGAACGAGTTGACCGATGACAGCTTGTGCACGAAGCCATTGGCCATCAGGAAGTCCAGCGCGCGGTAGACCGTAGGCGGGGCATCAGCGCCCACACCCTTGCCTTCGCGCACCCATTCCAGCAGTTCGTAGGCCTTGACCGGCTTGCCCGCCTCGGCGATCAGCCGCAGCACGTTGGCGCGGATCGGGGTCAACCGCAACCCGCGCTCGCGGCACACCCGTTCAACCACCGCGACAAAGCCCGCCGCGTCTTCGACGTGGTGGTGCGGGGCGGTACAGGAGTGTGCTTCGGTCATGTCTACCTCAGGGTCAGGCCGTTGGGATCTTGATGAGTGCGGCGTCGATGCGTTTCAAGGCCTCGTCGCGCCCCGCCAGATACACGGTATGGGAAATGTCAGGACTAACCTGGGTGCCGGTGATGGCCACACGCAGCGGCTGGGCGACCTTGCCCATGCCGATTTCCAGCTGTGCGGCCACGTCATGCAGCGCGGCCGACACGCCTTCGGCGGTCCATTCAGCATTGGCCAGCAGCTCGCGAGCCTTGGCCAGCGGCAGGTCGGCACCGGGCTTGAAGTGCTTGGCAACCGCCGCTTCGTCGTATTCGTTCAGCGGGGTGTACCAGACCACCGCCTTCTCGGCCATTTCCTTCAGGGTCTGCACGCGCTCACGCAGGGCGATGACCACGTCAACCGGGGCTGGGCCCTTGCTGACGTCCAGACCCAGCTTCTCGAGCTGGTAAACCAGCTGCGGGGCAATGGATTCCGGCGTTTCAGTCTTCAGGAAGTGCTGGTTGACCCAGCCCAACTTGGCCATGTCCAGGCGCGCGGCCTTGGAATTGCAGTTGGTGACGTCGAACAGCTCGATCAGCTCCTGACGGGTGAAGATCTCCTGGTCACCGTGCGACCAGCCCAGACGGGCCAGATAGCTCAGCAGCGCCTCGGGCAGGTAGCCAGCGTCCTTGTACTGCATGACATCGGCCGCGCCGGTGCGCTTGGACAGCTTGGCGCCCTGCTCGTCCAGGATCATCGGCATATGGCCGAACTTGGGCACCGGCGCACCGATGGCCTCGTACAGATTGATCTGGCGCGGGGTGTTGTTGATGTGGTCATCACCGCGGATGACCTCATTGATCTTCATATCCCAATCGTCGACCACCACCGCGAAGTTGTAGGTGGGGAAGCCGTCCGGGCGGAAGATGACCATGTCATCCAGCTCGCTGTTGGCGATCTCGATATTGCCCTTGATCAGGTCATCGAACAGCACCGTGCCTTCAAGCGGGTTCTTGAAGCGGATGACGCGGTTCGGGTCGTCCTTGTACGGCAGGTTCAGCTCGCGGGCAGCGCCGTTGTAGCGCGGTTTTTCCTGCTTGGCCATGGCGGCTTCACGCATGGCGTCGAGCTCTTCCTTGGTCTCGTAGGCGTAATAAGCCTTGCCCGACGCGATCAGCTGCTCGGCTACTTCCTGGTAACGGGCGACGCGCGCGGTCTGGTAGATCGGACCTTCGTCATAGCCCAGGCCCAGCCAGTCCATCGCCTCGAGGATGGCGTCGATGGCAGCCTGGGTGGAGCGCTCGCGGTCGGTATCTTCAATGCGCAGCACGAACTCACCGCCACGGTGGCGCGCTTCCAGCCAGCAGTAGAGCGCGGTGCGGGCGCCACCAATATGCAGGTAGCCGGTGGGACTGGGGGCAAAGCGGGTACGGACGGTCATGACGGGCGCAGAAGTTGGAATCGGGGCATTTTACCTTTTCCCCCCTGCCGGTGCTTTGAACCGGCTGCAGCCCTTCTCGCGCAAGCCGAAAGACGCAACAAGATCCGTCGAACTGCAGCTGTAAGCCCCTCTCCCGTTCACGGGAGAGGGGTTGGGGTGAGGGGAGCTCCGGCTCCGGCTCTGGCACTGGCTCTGGCTTCGGCCCTCGCCGTTGCTCCTGCCTTTGCCTTACCGGGCCCCTTCCGCAGCGACGGAGCTGGCAGACAAGACCCCGCATGGGGCGACGCACATGGATGTGCGTCGTTTTTCGACGAGACAGGGATGTCTCGTCGAAAAATCCTGCCAGCGGAGTGGACCCGCGCCGCGCAGCGGCGTGGGCGCGGAGGCAGGGTGTGTTTCTTTTGGTTACTTGTTCTTTGCACAAGCAAAGAAGAGCTCTTTAACAGCCGAATGGCTGGTCAAAGTGACTCGCTCCCCGCAGGGGAGCGAAAGCCCTTGATCTTGATCTTGCTGCTGCAATTGCTGTTCATGAGAGACCAAGGCGCTAACAACCAGAGCCAAAGCTCCCCTCATCCGCCCTTCGGGCACCTTCTCCCGCACGCGGGAGAAGGAATGCATCAAGCGTCTGCTTGCTCTGCCCCAAAAAGCAGAAGGGCCGCAAAGCGGCCCTTCTCAAATCAGCACTACGCGCCAGCTGCCAGACTCACTTCTCCAACAACGGCTTGCGCGGGAACCGCTCCTCACGCATCGCTGCGTTATAGACAAACGACGCCACAATCGCTGCAGCCTGCTTCAGATCCTCCGCCTCGGCGTGATCCCAGGTATCCAGATGGCTGTGATGCACATTGCTGAAGTAATCCAGACGATCCTGGATGAACTGGAAGCCCGGCAGACCAACCCGGTCATAACTGATGTGATCGGTGCTACCGGTATTGCGCGTAGCCACCGTGGTCGCACCCACATCGTTGAACGGCTTCAACCACGCCTCGAAAATCGGCATCGCCGCCATGTTTTCCTGCGCATAGATGCCGCGGAACCGACCCGAACCATTGTCCATGTTGAAGTAGACCTGGAACTTCTCGTAATCACGCAGCTTCTGCAACGGACCCGTTGGCTCACGCAAGGACGCCGGCAGCGCCTTCTGCGTTGCATCGGCCGGCTCCGGATAACGCGCGAAATGCTGCGCCACATACGCCTGCGAACCTACCAGGCCCTGCTCCTCACCACTCCACAGACCCACGCGGATCGTGCGCTTGGGCTTGGCACCCACCGCCTTGAGAATGCGCATCGCCTCCATCATCACCGCCACGCCCGCAGCGTTGTCAGCCGCGCCGGTGCCGGTGTGCCAGGAATCCATGTGCGCACCCAGCATCACGATCTCGTCGGCCTTGCTGCTGCCACGGATCTCGGCCAGCGTGTTGTGGCCCGGCTGATTGGTGTCGTCGGTGAAGCGAGCATCCACATTGACCCGCAGCGTCACCGTCTGCTTGTCCTTGAGCGCACGCACCAACGGATTGAAGTGCTCGGCAATCATCGCCAGCTCCGGGATGCCCACCGACTCGCCGGCCTTGCGCGAACCACCACCGGCCACGCGGATGATGCCGTTGTCCCAGCCGCTGATGCTGATCGACGCCAACGCACCTTCCTCGATGAAGAACGCATTGACCGCCTTGGTCAGCTCCTGGCGCTCGTTGAACTCCTTCAGCCGCTTTGCGCGGTCCTCTTCCGCCGCCTTGGGAATGGTGAAGGCCTGCAGGCCTTCCAGCGAGGTCGCATCATGCCGATGCGAATCGGATTCGGTGCCACGCTTGTATTCGCGCGCATCACCCAGCAGCAGGATCTTGCCGCGCAGCTTGCCCTTGTACTTCTCGAGGTCGGCCAGCTTCTTGATATCGACCTGGATCAGCTCACCTTCCACCGCACCGTTGGTACCCGGCGTCCACGCCTTGGGCAGGGCGTGCAGCGGCTGTACGCGCTGGCCCAGCATCTCGACGCTGGCCGAAGTGAATTCCCAACCACGACCGAAGTCCTCGAAGGCCTCGTCATGCACATTGACCAGGCCCCACTCGTTGAACTTGCCACGGCTCCAGGCATTGGCCTGGGTCATGGCCGGCGAATTGCTCAGGCGCGGGCCGATGGTTTCGGTCAGATGGCTGAAGGTATCCATCACCTGCGAACGGTGGAACGCCTCCTGGCGGATCTTGCTGACCATATCCAGATCCACCTGTTCGGCCGCCTGCGCCGTAGCGCTCACCGCCAATCCCATGCACAACGCCAACAATCCCCGCTTGATCATGCTTTCCCCAGCCTTAGGCTCAATGACTACAAACCACCGAGTCTAGCCAGTGAACAGCAGCTGCCGAGTCGGCCAATGGTCATGGTTCAGCAACAACGGGGTGATTCAGTCCAGCCGAGTCACCTGCACACGCGCCAGCGCAGGCTACAGCTCACTTTGCCGATCAAGGTCATTGGCTTTCGGAGCACATCCCGGCAGTTTTCAAGGGCTGCGCAACCCAGGTCCGTAGCAGTCCACAGTCGTTGCGCTTGTTGCCGTTGCCGTTGCTGTTGCTGTTGCTGTTGCTTCCGCCGTTGACTTACCGGGCCCCTTCCGCAGCGACGGAGCTGGCGGACAAGACCCCGCACGGGGCGACGCACAAGGATGTGCGTCGTTTTTCGACGAGACAGGGATGTCTCGTCGAAAAATCCTACCAGCGTAGTGGACCCGCGTCGCGCAGCGGCGTGGGCGCGGAGGCAGGGTGTGTTTCTCTTGGTTATCTTCTCTTTGCACAAGCAAAGAGAAGTAACTCGCTCCCCGCAGGGGAGTGAAAGCTCTTGCTCTTGCTTTAGCCAACAGCACTCGAATCAACAGCAACGACAAGAGCAAAAGCTCCCCTCATCCGCCCTTCGGGCACCTTCTCCCGCAAGCGGGAGAAGGGAGGCGTCATGTTGCCGCCAACCTCCCCATCATTCCCACCACCCATAAACCACCATCCGCTCCACAGGCAGTACTACGAACCACGAACGGCCATCTTGAGCGACGGCGGAGTATCCAGCCCCATGCGTCGTCGGCAACGCACCCATACCGACAGATCCACACACATCACCACCGGCATCCAGCGAACAAGCCGCAGCAAACGCCGAATACACCCACTCCCCCGGCTCGAAAAACCGCAGCCCCTTACGCAGGATCGCCAACGCCGTCGACAACGACAAACGCAAGGCAACAACCCCCTGCGCCCCCCCACCAGCAAACACACTGCCCATCAAGGCCCGCTCCACCTGCCCCGGTTCCATGCCGAAGTGCAGCAGGCCGCAGGTCTCGATACCCGCCGGCAACAAGCGCTGCGCACGGCGATGGATCAATGCACGATTCATGTCATTCCTCCTTACGAAAGAGGCGGGATGGCCATTGCCGCCCCGCCCCGTCATCGCAACTGCCAGATCAGGCCTGCTTGCTCACCGCACGATTGCTCAGCTCGTACCAATCGACCTTGCGGGTGATCCACATGATCGCGGCCAGGATGCCGAACAGCAGCAGCGAGCCCATCAGCAACGCGTTGTTCTCCGAGACCAACAGCACATACAGCACGCCGTACAACATGGTCAGCATCGTCGCGAAACCGACACCACGCTTCCAGCTATGCAGCACCCCGCTCAGGTAGAACCCCTGCAGACCAATACACGCCGCTGCCGCAATGAGGTACGCCTGCCAGAACGCAATCTGCTCCGACAGACTCAGCAGCAGCAGGAAAAAGATCGCCAATGCCAAACCAACCAGCAGGTACTGCAGCGGATGGATCTTCAGCTGCTTGATCAGCTCGAACAGTGCGAAGCCAACGAAGGTCAGCAGCACGAACAGGATCCCGTACTTGCTGGCCCGGTCCACCTGCGTATAGGTGTCCACCGGATCCACCAAAGCCACGTTGAGCACCTCGACATTGTTGCCGTCACTACGAATGGCCTGGGCCAGCTGCGACTGCGCCGCCGACGCCAGCGAAGACACTGCCCACTCCGCCTTGAAACCGCTGGTATCGATGCTGCGTTCATTGGGCAGGAAGCTGCCACCAAACAAGGGGTGCTGCCAGGTCGAAGACAAGGAAACCCGGGTATCGTCACCCACCGGCGCAATCGCCAGCGAGCGGGTGCCGCCAAGCACGAACTCCAGTTCAACCTTGCTGCCCTCGCGCAACACGCCCTGCATCGAGTCCGGCAATGGCGACAGCGTTGCATGCAGGCCCTTTGAGGTTCCCTCCAATACCCCAGCGCCCGGCTTCAACTGGATCGCACGGCCGTCGACGCGCAGGTTCGGCGTACCCACAAGACCGCGTACATCGGAGATGCCCATGGCCAGGTACGGGTTGCCATAGGTGCGGCCCGGCACCGCGACATAGCTGGTTTCGGCGAACTCAGCCTGCAGCTTGGCCTGCCAGTTGTAGACCGGCACCTTGAACAGGCCCACGGTGCGCTCGTCAGTGCGCATGTTGCCCTGCACGTTCAAGCGCGTCGGCATCTGCAGGTCATAGCCGCTTTCGACGCGCAGCTCGGTCCGGCGCGGCTTGTCGCCTTCGGCCGGGATGTCCACTTCACGCTGCTGGGTCCACGGTAGCACCCGCACCGGGCCGATCAGCGACTGCTCGCCTGCCCAGCTCTGCGATACCCGTTCGACCGCCTCGTCGCGGTAACGCTCACGCTCATTGATGGTGCTGCGGATCAGCAGCAGGGGAATCAGCAGCAACAACACCAGCCCGCCGACAATGGCGAAGCGCAACAGCAGTTTCAGGGAAGTCATGTCCCGTCCTCGTGTGGAAACAGGGACAGGTTGAACGTCGCTGGTGAGCAGGGTTTGTGCCGAGTTTGAAGCGAATGTGAAGTCAGCCGGCCGGCAGCAACAAGCGCGCTTCGGCACCGCCTTCAGGATGGTTACCCAGCTCCGCGACGCCGCCGTGCAGGCGCGCCACCTCGGCCACGAACGGCAGGCCCAAGCCAGAACTGCGTTGGCCCGTACCCGGACGCGCCAGCGAATAGAACCGCTCGAAGACCCGCTCCTGCGCGTACTCCGGCACACCGGGGCCGTTGTCACGCACGGCAATCCGCCAGTTCTGCTGCTGGCGCTGCACGCTCAGCACGATGCGGCTGCCCGGCGCGGAGAATGCAATCGCGTTGTCCAGCAGGTTCGAAAGCGCCTGCCGCAGCAGGAAGGCATCGCCCTGCACCGCTGCCTGCTCCGGCAATTTCACATCCAGACGAATCTGCCCACCCTGCAGGCGCGGCGCTGCATCGTCAGCCAGCGCGCGGCAGACCGCGACCAGATCCACCTCGGTGCGTCGCTGCAGCCAGCCGTGCTGTTCAACCTCGGCCAGCCGCAGCAACTGGTCGATGGTTTCGGTCAGGCGCCGCTCCTGCTGCACGATGTTGGAGGCAAAGCGCTGCCGGTCGGCTTCGGGCAAGGGCTCCTGCAGCAACTCGGCAGCGCCACGTATCGCTGCCAGCGGGCTCTTCATTTCATGGGTCAGCGATTGCACGTACTGCTCGACGTAGGCCTTGCCTTCGAGCTTGCGGCGCATGGTTTCCAGCGCCTGACCCAGGTCACCGATCTCGTCGCGGCGACGCTTCGGCGGCGGCACCGGCTCACCGGCGCTCACCGCCTTGGCATAACGACTCAGCCCGCCAATGCCGCGCGACAGCCACCAGGTCATCAACAGGCCGATCAAGGCCGACAATCCGATCAACCACGCACCGCGCGCAATGATGGCGCGCTGGCTGGCAACGATGAATGGATCGATGGTGTCGTTCGGTTGCGACAGCGTCAGCACGCCGATCATGCTGCGACCGTCTGCCGGGTCGTACATCGGCGCGGCCACGTGCATGACGGTATTGGTTTCGTCGCCGGGGATCTCCGGGCTGGAACGTGCGCCGTACTCCCCGCGCAGGGTTTTGTAGACGTCATTCCAACGCGAATTGTCGCGGCCCACGTCCTGCCCGCGCGAGTCGTAAACCACGATGCCTTGCGCATTGGTCACGGTCACCCGGTAATCGATGCTGCGTTTGGGAAAGCGCCACACCATCGCCTTGGGATCGCGGCGCTGGGCGGTGGCCAGGCGCGCAGCGAAGTCGCCATCGCCGATATGACCCGCCTTCAGATCCGGCGCAGCCATCACCGCCAGCACATTGGCCGCGTCCACCAAGGTGGATTCCATCGCCTGGCGTACGCCGGGTTTGACCTCGTTGACGAACACCCGCATCACGAAGAACGCGGCGATGCCGACAATCAGGAAAAATCCCAGGAATATTTTCAGCCCAAGCCGCATCGGTCATACATCCAGGGCATAGCCGACGCCGCGATGGGTGCGGATCGGTTCGCCTTGCGCGCCAGCCGCACGCAGCTTTGCGCGCAGGGTTTTTACGTGGGTATCGACGGTGCGGTCAGTGCTGTCGCTGGCGTGGTCCCAGCCACGTTCCATCAGCTGCGCCCGGCTCAGGATCGCCCCGGGGCGCTGCAGCAATGCCGCCAGCAAGGCGTACTCGTAGCGGGTCAGGTCCAGCAGCGCCTCGTCATAGCGGATGCGCCGGCCTTCGTGATCAATGGCAAACCGGCCCAGCTGCTTCCAGCCGCCGGCCTCCGCTGCAACCGGCGTCGCAGGCGTGGTCCGGCGTAGCCGCGCGCGGACCCGCGCAACCATCTCGCGTGGCGAGAACGGCTTGGTCACGTAGTCGTCAGCGCCCAGCTCCAACCCCAGCACGCGGTCGAACTCATCGTTGCGGGCGGTCAGGAAGATCACCGGCACCTGGCTGAAAGTGCGCAGTTCACGGCAGACCTCGAAGCCGCCCAGATCGGGCAGACCGACATCCAGCACCACCACGTCGGCGCCGTCCTGGCGCAGCAAGGCCAAAGCCTCGCGGCCCAAGGCGCAATGACTGGCGGCATAGCCTTCGCTGCGCAGCGCATAAAGAAGGGTGTCGGCGATGGCGGCCTCGTCTTCGACGACGAGTACCCGGGCAGGTTGGCTGGACATTGCATCAGCATAGCTGGCCTTGCCGCAGACGCCAGCGGGGCGCGCCCGGAGCGAGCGGATCAAGCCCTCGGACCAGCCACTTGAGCCGCCGCCCAGCCAGCCCCGTCCAATGAAAACGCCCACACAACGCTGCAAGCCGTAAACTTCGCCGATGAATTATCGCCACGCCTTCCACGCCGGTAACCACGCCGACGTTCTCAAGCACATCGTCATGTTGGCGATGATCGACGCGCTCAAGCGCAAAGACTCGCCCTTCTTCGTGCTGGACACGCATGCCGGCCGCGGCCGTTACCTGCTGTCCGCCGAGGAAAGCCGCAAAACCGCCGAGATCGATGAAGGCGTGCTGCGACTGATGACCACCCCGTCGCTGCCCGAAGTGGTGGAGCAGTACCTGCGCGCGGTGCAGGCCGACAACCCGGTCGGCGCCTTGATCTCCTACCCGGGCTCGCCGCTGTTGGCCGCCCGCGCCCTGCGCGAACAGGACCGCATGGCCGCCTGCGAGCTGCAGAAGGACGAAGTCGCCGCGCTCAAGGAGCTGTTTGCCCACGACCGTCGGGTACAGGTCCACGCCGGCAACGGCTACGAAGCCATCCGAGCCTTCATTCCGCCCAAGAGCGGCGCCATCAAGATCGGCCGTGCGCTGGTGCTGATCGACCCGCCGTATGAAGTACAGGACGCCGAGTACCCGCTGATCATCTCAGCTCTGCGTGAGATTTTGACCCGGATGCCGCAGGCGCAATGCGCCGTCTGGTACCCGATCAAGCAACGCCGCACCCTGCAGCCGTTCTTCCGCAAAGCGGCCGCGCTGCCGGCCAAGTCCATTCTGGTCGCCGAATTCATGGTGAGGGCCGATGACTCCCCGCTGCGTCTGAATGGTAGCGGGATGCTGTTGCTGAACCCGCCATGGCAGTTTGAGCAGGTGCTGGCCCCGGCCTTGCCGGTCCTGAAGCAGTATCTGGGTGAAGCCGGCGCCTCGACCCGACTGGAGTGGCTGAAGACGCCTGAGTGACGGGCGCCGCCGGCAATCTGCAGCTGCTTTGGACCGCGTTCACAGAACGTAGCACCCGCAGTGACAGAATCAGGCGACTTTGGAGGAAACGTAGTCATGGCAACTCGCAACCGCATGCCCCCGTGGCATGAAAATTTCAAGGCACCCAGCGGCCGTGAGCTGCTGATACGACCCATCCGCCCTGAAGACGGTGCGCCGCTGCAGGGCGCGTTCGCCCTGTTCGGACCGGAAGAAGTGCGCGACAAGTTCCTGCAGTCGGTTGAATCACTGTCCGATGAGACCGCCCAGCGCTTGACCCACCCCAATCCCAAGACCGAGATCGCGCTGGTCGCGGCCGAGCCGCTGCCTCCCGGGGAAGCGGTTGTGGGCGCGGTAGCCCGGGCCTCCATCATCCCGGGCACCCGCGATGCCGAATACGCGATCCTGGTAAGCGGCTTCCTCGCTGGTCAGGGTCTGGGCCGGCAGTTGATGCGCAAACTGGTCAAATGGGCGCGCGGCAAGTACCTGGACCGCCTGTACGGCGACATTGCCCAGGACAACGAGCCGATGCTGCAGCTGGCCGCTTCGCTGGGCTTCAAGCAGGTGCCGCACCCCGCAGCCGCCCCCGGGCTGGTGCGGATGGTGCTGGAACTGGCGAACTAAGCGTCAGTTTTCCATTCAGCTCTCGACAGGCGCCGACAAGGCGCCTGTTGCGTTTGCGGCTCTGAGCCGTCCGCGCCCGCAAGCCCGATCAAGCCCAACGAGGCAAACCGGGCGCATCTGGTAAAATTCGCGGTTCATGTCGCCTATTACCTACCCCATTCCGCCGCTGCCCCGTTCGGGCCAGCTCCGCGCCTGGTGGCGCGCTCCGGCTTCCAGCAGTGCGCTGGCCTGGCATGTCGCCTGCGCGGCGCAGGCACACGCCAAACCGCTGCTGCTGGTCACCCGCGACAACCACAGCGCGCATCAGCTGGTGGCTGATCTGCAGACCCTGCTGGGCGCAAACAGTCCGTTGCCGGTGGTGCCATTCCCGGATTGGGAAACCCTGCCCTACGACCAGTTCAGCCCGCACCCGGACATCATTTCGCAGCGTCTGGCCGCCCTGCACCGCCTCCCGACGCTGAAGCAAGGCATCGTCGTGGTGCCGGTGCAGACACTGCTGCAGCGCTTGGCGCCGCTGAGCTACATCGTCGGTGGCAGCTTCGACCTGAAGGTTGGCCAGCGTCTGGATATGGACGCTGAGAAGCGCCGCCTGGAAAGCGCCGGCTACCGCAATGTCGTGCAGGTCATGGACCCGGGTGATTTCGCCGTGCGTGGCGGTCTGCTCGATGTCTATCCGATGGGCGCCGAGGCGCCGCTGCGTATCGAGCTGCTGGACGAGGACATCGACTCCATCCGCGAGTTCGATCCGGAATCGCAGCGCTCGCTGGACAAGGTGACCGCGGTAAAAATGCTGCCCGGCCGCGAAGTGCCGATGGACGAGGCCAGCCTCAACAAGGTGCTGGCCACGCTGCGCGAACGCTTCGACGTGGATACCCGGCGCAGCCCGCTATACCAGGATCTGAAAGCTGGTCTGGCGCCTTCGGGCATCGAATACATGCTGCCGCTGTTCTTCAACCAGACCGCGACCTTGTTCGACTACCTGCCGGACGGCTTCATGACCGTGCTCGGCACCGGCGTCAGCGAAGCCTCCGATGCGTTCTGGCTGCAGACCAGCAGCCGCTACGAGCAGCGCCGCCACGATATCGAACGGCCGCTGCTGCCACCGGAAGAGATCTACCAGTCGCCGGACAGCCTGCGCGAGCAGTTCAACAAGCTGCCGCGCGTGGAAGTGTGTGCTGCCGATCATCCGCGCGCCGCCGAGGCGCAGCCGCTGGGCGACCAGCCGCTGCCACCGTTGCCGGTCGCGGCCAAGGATGCGCCTGCGGGACAGGCACTGAAGTCTTTCATCGAGCACTACCCGGGCCGGGTGCTGATCGCGGCGGATTCGCCGGGACGGCGTGAGGCCTTGTTGGAAGTGTTGCAGGCGGCTGAGTTGCGGCCTGAGGTTGTTGGGAGCTTCAATGATTTCCTGCCTTCTCCGCTTGGCGGGAGTGATGCTGCTGGCAAAAGCCAGAGCAAGAGCGCCCTCACCCCAACCCCCGCTCCGCGCCCCGGCCCTCGCGCTGGCGCGAGTGCGCTCGAAGAGTCGCGAACCAGTGGTTCGCAAACGCCTCTTCTCGCCCCGCAAACGGGAGAGGGGCTTAAGAGCAAAGCGGGGCTCAAGTTCGCCATTACCGTGGCACCACTGGACGACGGCTTTGCGCTCAGCGAGCCGGCCTTGGCGGTGCTTACCGAGCGCCAGCTGTTCCCCGAGCGCGCCGGCCAGGCGCGGCGTACGCGGCGGGCCGGGCGTGAGCCCGAGTCCATCATCCGTGACCTTGGCGAGCTGACCGAAGGCGCGCCCATCGTCCATGAGGACCATGGTGTGGGCCGCTACCGCGGTTTGATCGCGATGGATGTCGGCGGCATGCCCGGCGAATTCCTGGAGATCGAATACGCCAAGGGCGACCGCCTGTATGTTCCGGTCGCGCAGCTGCACCTGATCAGCCGCTACTCCGGTGCTTCGCCGGAAACCGCGCCGCTGCATTCACTTGGTGGCGAGCAGTGGGCCAAGGCCAAGCGCAAAGCCGCGGAAAAGGTCCGTGACGTTGCCGCCGAGCTGCTGGAAATCCAGGCCCGTCGTCGCGCCCGCGCCGGGCTGGCACTGGATATCGACCGCTCGCTGTACGAGCCGTTCGCGGCCGGCTTCCCGTTCGAGGAAACCCCCGACCAGCAAGCGGCGATCGAAGCCACGCTGCGCGACCTGCAATCCAGCCAGCCGATGGACCGCGTGGTCTGCGGCGACGTCGGCTTCGGCAAGACCGAGGTTGCACTGCGTGCTGCGTTCGCTGCGGCAAGCGGCGGCAAACAGGTTGCGGTACTGGTACCGACCACGCTGCTTGCCGAACAGCATTACCGCAACTTCCGTGACCGCTTTGCCGACTATCCACTGCGAGTGGAAGTGCTGTCACGCTTCAAGACCAGCAAGGAAATCAAGGCAGAACTCGACAAGGTCGCCGAAGGCACGATCGATGTGATCATCGGCACCCACCGGCTATTGCAGCCGGACGTGAAGTTCAAGGATCTGGGCCTGGTCATCGTCGATGAAGAGCAGCGCTTTGGCGTGCGCCAGAAGGAAGCGCTGAAGGCAATGCGCGCCAACGTGCATCTGCTGACCCTGACTGCTACGCCGATCCCGCGTACCTTGAACATGGCGATGGCCGGCCTGCGTGATCTGTCGATCATCGCCACGCCGCCGCCGAACCGCTTGGCGGTCAAGACCTTCATCACCGCCTGGGACAACGCGCAGCTGCGCGAGGCCTTCCAGCGTGAGTTGTCGCGTGGTGGCCAGCTGTACTTCCTGCACAACGATGTGGAAAGCATGGGCCGGATGCAGCGCGAGCTGTCCGAGCTGGTGCCCGAGGCGCGTATCGGCATGGCCCACGGGCAGATGCCGGAGCGCGAGCTGGAACGAGTGATGCTGGATTTCCAGAAGCAGCGCTTCAACGTGCTGCTGGCCAGTACCATCATCGAGTCGGGTATCGACATCCCCAACGCCAACACCATCATCATCAACCGTGCCGACCGCTTCGGTCTTGCGCAGTTGCATCAGCTGCGCGGCCGCGTTGGTCGTTCGCACCACCGTGCCTACGCCTACCTGCTGGTGCCGGACAAGCGCTCGATCACACCGGATGCGCAGAAGCGCCTGGAAGCCATCGCCTCGATGGACGAACTGGGCGCGGGCTTCACCCTGGCCACCCATGATCTGGAGATCCGTGGTGCTGGTGAGTTGCTGGGCGAAGACCAGAGCGGACAGATGGCCGAGATCGGCTTCAGCCTGTACACCGAGCTGCTGGAACGCGCGGTACGCTCAATCAAGTCCGGCAAGCTGCCGGATCTGGATGCTGGCGAAGAGGCACGCGGTGCCGATGTCGAACTGCATGTACCGGCCTTGATTCCGGAAGATTACCTGCCCGACGTGCATACCCGCCTGACCTTGTACAAGCGCATCAGCTCGGCACGTGACAGTGAGCGCCTGCGCGAACTGCAGGTGGAAATGATCGATCGCTTCGGCCTGTTGCCGGATCCGGTCAAGCATCTGTTCGCCATCGCCGAGCTCAAGCTGCAGGCCAACGAACTGGGCATCCGCAAGCTGGAGCTGGGCGAAAACGGTGGTCGCATCGTGTTCGACAGCAAGCCCAATATTGATCCGATGGTGGTGATCCAGCTGATCCAGAAGCAGCCCAAGCTGTATCAGATGGATGGCCCGGACAAGCTGCGCATCAAGCATCCGCTGCCGGAAAGCGCTGACCGCTTCAACGCCGCGCGTGCGTTGTTGACCACGCTGCATCCCGGCCGCGCCTGAATGAAAAACGTCGTGAAGATTGCGTGAATGCAGAAGGGCGTTGAAAATAACGCCCCCTCTCTTACGCTCGCAGCCGTTCCCCACACGGCTTCGTCATCATGTTGACCATCACCACGCCTGTGGGCCTGTCGCATCCTCCGGATGACAGTTCCTGCGCCATCGATGTATTGGCTGCCGCGCTGGACCAGCGCGACAGCTATACCGACCACCACTGCGATCGCGTCTCACAACTTGCCCAGGCCATGGGCCGTCGCTGTGATCTGTCCGAAGAGCGCATCGCCCATCTTGTGCTTGCTGCACGCTTCCATGATGTCGGCAAGATCGGCATCCGTGACGAGGTACTGCTGCATCCGGGCAAGTTGGACGAGGACAAAATCTCGGCGATGCGCACTCATCCGGAACGTGGCGCACGCCTGTTCGCCGCCACCGGCCGCAGTGACGCCAAGGCCGTTGCCACGCTGATCCGCCATCACCATGAAGCCTGGGACGGCAGCGGCTATCCGCATGGCCTGCAGGGTGAAGACATTCCACTTGAGTCGCGCATCCTGACCATCGTCGATGGCTTCGATGCGTTGACCTCGCAGCGCCCGTATCGCGGCCCGATGCCGATGCAGCGTGCCATCGAGATCCTGGCCAACGACCGCGGGCGTTTGATCGACCGACGTCTGTTCGGCGAGTTCATGGGCCTGCTGCGCGGTGATAGCGCGCCGGCCACCTGAGCCTTCGCTTCACAACACCGGCGACATCATCGCCACGGCGTTGCGCACCAAACGCGTGGCCAAGGGCCACGCCATCACCTGCGACAACAGTACCGGTTCGGATACCGACAGATAGCGTTGCTGTCGCTGCACGATGCTGGCGGTGACTGCGCTGTCGGCGATCAGCAGATTGCTCTCGAAGTTCAATTCAAGACTGCGCCGATCCATATTGGCCGAGCCGATCAAGGCGATCTCGCCGTCCACGCTCAGCGACTTGGCATGCAGCAGGCCCAGCGGGTACTCGTAGACCTCAACGCCACACTGCAGCAGATCAGCATAGGTGCTGCGACTGCTCTGCCCTACCAGCCAGGAGTCATTGCGCTTGGGGAAGATCAGCCGCGTGCGCACCCCACGACGTGGTGCCGCGCAGATCGCGCGCAGCAGTGCTTCGTCCGGCACGAAGTACGGCGTGCTGATGATCAACTCATGCCGCGCCGCATAGATGCAGGCCACGAACATATCGGTCATCGCGTTGTGGCGGGTGACCGGGCCGGTTTCAAATGCCATCGCAAGGCAGCCATCGTCAAACTGCGGCTGCGGCGTCTTCACCGCATAAACGTCCAGTCCCTGCTCGCCGGTCTCGGGAATCCAGCCACTGAGAAACAGCCGCTGGATCTGCGCCACCACCGGGCCTTCGCAGCGCAACAGCAGGTCGATCCACGGCGCATAGCTCGGCTTGACCCGGAACTCCGGATCGGCACAGTTCTGACTGCCGCAATAAGCGATGCGGTTGTCGATGACCACGATCTTGCGGTGATCACGCAGGTCCATGCGACTGAACGCCACGTGCTGCAGGCGGGTCAGATCATCCAGGGTGCGCACCAGCCTGACCCCGGCCTGCTGCAACTGAGCCCAGCGCGGGCTGCCACTGAATGCCCGCGAGCCCAGCGCATCCACCATCACCCTGCAGGCCACACCACGTCTTGCCGCCGCAGCCACCGCGTCGGCAACGCGGCCACCGGCACCATCATCCAGCCAGATGTAGAAGGCGATATGCACGCTCTGCTGTGCCTGGCTGATGTCCTGCACCAGCCGATCGATGGCCGCACGGCAATCCTCCATGGGTGCGTTCGCAAGCGCTTGCGCTGCGCCCAGCAGCACGACCCGGTTGCCCGGCTGTGGCGCAAAGCCGTTGATCGATTGCGCCAGCGCAAACAAGGAGGCTGCCTTGTCGCCGATTTCCGCAGCAGCAGGGTCGTGCGGATCGCCCGCCGCCTGCAGCATTCGAACGGTCTGCCGCAGGCGTCGTGCACGTGCACGTCCAATACTGGTTTCGCCCAATAGCAGATAGGCGAACATGCCCAGCAGCGGCGCCAGCATGATCACCGCCACCCACGCCGCGCGCGACGCCGGGGCACGATTGGGCCGGGTCAGCGCCCGCGCAGCAACCAGCAGGTGCGCGATGAAAACCAGCACGCTCACCACCCACTGCATGGGAGCCTGCGGCCAGCCCAGTTCAAATACCATGCTGCTCCTCCCAACGCCGGTGGCGGCACAAGCCAGATCAATAGCACGCCGTTCGTGTGGCTGGGATCAGCATGCGCCTCCCTATCCAGCCAACGGCAGATAAACCGGGCATCACGACAAACACCATCGCCCGCTATTTTTCACCCATCGCAAAGGCTCGGCGGCGCCTGCTATGCCGGCAAACAGCCGGATGGTCCGGCTTGAAGGAGAACGTGATGCGCGTGTCCCGATCAGCTCAAATGATGCTGACAGCAGTTTTACTCAGCGGCAGCTATTCATTGGCACTGGCCGCAGCACCAGCTGGCACCACCATGCCAAGCTATACAGAGCTGGACAAAGACAAGGATGGCATCGTCACCCTGTCCGAAATCGATGTCTATCCGCCGGGTGTTGCTGCGCGACTGCACCACTGCGACAGCAACAAGGACAAGCAGGTGAGCCGTCAGGAATACGCGCAGTGCAGCGCTGCGGCTCACTCTCATGCCCCGGCCAAGTAGCGTAGTGCTGTTCAATTACGCAGTTGAGCCAGCCGGAACCCGCTACCAGACCTCTGAAACCTGCCTTTTTGTGGGAGCGGCATGAGCCGCGAAGCACGCTGATCATCAGATGGCACGGGTGCCTGGCCCAGGCAATGTCTGCTTCGCGGCTCACGCCGCTCCCACAAACAATCGCCCAAGGCGTTCACTTGCTTCGCCCGCGAGGAGACTCGGGTTCGTCAAGCGCTACAACGGCAACCACGGCGCCTGCGCCAAAGCCGTCCGCAGGTGAGTCAACAGCAACTCGGATTCCTCCAACTGCTGCTCGCCGATTGCTGCCAAGGGCCAGATACCTGAGGCATTGAATGCCGCCGCGCCAGTGAAGCGAACCAGCGCAGGCAAATGCACGTCGGCATGAAGCTGAGCCTGGCCCAATGCGCTCAAGCCGTCCATCAGCAGACGCTCGGTGCTGCCACGCAACGCCGACGCCTTTGGCCAGCACACCTGCGTGCCATCCCAGAGGGCCAGGTTCCAGGTCGTACCTTCGCTGATGCGTCCTTGCGCATCGACAAACAACGCATCATCGAACCCCCGCTGCAATGCCTGCCGCCGCAACTGGAACAGCGGGAACGTACCCACGTGTTTGATGTGCGCCAACTCGCGCTGATAACGCAGCGGCAGCACTGAACGCGCAAGCGAAGGTATCTGCGCAGGCGCTCCGATGCCGATCAATACATCCACCGGCACCACACGCAGCGGCTGGCGGAAATCGAACTGTCGCGAAAACACCGTGATCCGCACCGATGCGTCTGGTGTATCCAGCTGCCGCAATGCCTGCTGCAGCCACCCCAGCACCTGCGCGCAATCCAGTTCAACCTCGAACAACTCGCGTGTGCCCTGCTGCAAACGCTCAAGGTGCAGCGCCCAGCCCTGCACCGCACCAGCGCGCACCTGCAGTGAAGTGAAGTGTCCGTAATTGACCAGCGCCGCACTCAACGCGCCGACATCCGCCAGTTGCCCATTGCAGAACAGCACCGTCATGGCCGCGTCTGCGCCTGTGCCCACATCGCGCGCAGGATCTGCGCCGCAGGTGCGCGCTTGACCATCCACGCCGATTGTCCTGCCCATGCCTGCATCGCATCGAGCTTATTTGCGGCACTGGCCTGCTTGCGCATGGCCGCGGTCAGTCCACGCTGCACCGGATAGGGCCTTGGCGCTGGCGCATCAAACGCTTCGGCCGCACGCACATAAGCGGTATCCAAGGCACGTCCGAGCCGTCCACTGAAAGCCCGCGTCGCGCGCGTGGTTTCGGGCTCGGCAACGGCCAGCGCCTGTTTCCACACTGCAGGAATATCGGATTCGTCTGCGGCCAGGAATGCCGTACCTACCTGCACCGCGCTGGCACCGAGCATCAAGGCGGCGGCGACGCCGCGTCCATCGGCAATGCCGCCAGCAGCGATCACCGGCACACTCAGGTGATCAACCAGACGCGGCAACAAGGCGAACAAACCGACCATCTGTCGTTCGGCCTGCGCCGCATCAAACGCACCGCGATGGCCACCTGCCTCCATACCCTGTGCGACGACTGCATCGGCACCGGCGGCCTGCGCCTGCAGTGCTTCACTCAAGGTCGTCGCACATGCGAACCAGGCAATACCGGCCGCCTGCAGCCGCGCCACCTGCGCGGCAGAGAACACGCCCATGATGGTTGAAGCCACCGCTGGCCGGGCGGCAATCAGCGCATCGAACTGGGCATCAAAATCGGCAGGACCAGCATCGCCAGCTTCTGCTGCAACCTGTGGCCCCCACTGCGCCAGAAACTCGCGCGTAGCCGCCTCGGCGGCAGGGTCACGTTGCGGAGCAGGATCCGGCACCCATAGATTGACCTGCGCCGGCCCCTGCGACTGCTGGCCAAATGCATGCATCCATTGCGTGATCTGTTCCGGCGTGGACAGCACTGCGCCCATCGCGCCCATGCTGCCGGCATTGGCTACCGCGGCAGACAGTGGCACCGGACAGGCGCCGGCCATCGGCGCCAGCAGGATAGGAAGTTCAAGACCGAAGCGTTGGCAGAACGCTTCGGTCCGCGCTGAAATGACGGCGTTGTGCATGGCGGTGATGTTGCCGCCGGTGCCTATGCCACTCAGCGTAGCGAGAGGGCGTAGGAACGCACCAGCTGGCTGTCCATCTCTTCGTTGAAAGTGAAGTTCACATACTGCGCATCATCGGCGGGGAAATCCACTTCCACCCGCGACCGGCCGATTTCGGCACCCGACTCGTCCAATGCCCGCGCCAGGAATGCACCCTTGTACGGCTTGGTTGCCACCACATACACCGAGGCGTCCTTGGAGCCCATGCCGCGGCTCTTGCCCAAGGTCACGGTCATGCCGTTGCTGACAATTTCCGGCGCCACATCGAGCTTGAGCGACATGCGCTTATCAACGCCTTCGCCCAGACCAGCGACGAAATCGGTAGCGGTGCCGCTGATCGCGCTGCCGGCTTTCTGTGAGATCGAGCGATCTTCACCACACGCGCTCAGCGCCAGCACTGCCAGTACCAGATACATCCTGTTGTTCATGCACCACTCCTTTCTAATCTGTTGGACTAAGTTGCAATCAACGGAACGGCAGGCCGCCCTTGCCACCCATGGCGCCGAGCATGCCCTTCATGTTGCGCATCATGCCCTTCATACCGCCACCGGCCAGCTTGCCCATCATCTTTTCCATCTGCATGTACTGCTTCATCAGCTTGTTGACGTCGGCAGGCTGGGTGCCGGAACCGCGCGCGATGCGGGCGCGACGCGAGCCATTGAGCAGGCCCGGATTGCGGCGCTCTTTCTTGGTCATCGACCCGATGATGGCGATCATGCGCGGCACTTCCTTGCTCTGGCTGACCTGCGCCTTGAGGTGCTCGGGGATCTGGCCCAGGCCCGGCAGCTTGTCCATCAGGCCGCCGATGCCGCCCATGTTCTGCATTTGTTCCAGTTGGTCGCGCATGTCGTTCAGGTCGAACTTCTTGCCCTTGGCGACCTTCTCGGCCAGCTTCTGCGCCTTGTCCTTGTCGACCTGCTGCTCGACCTGCTCGACCAGCGACAGCACGTCGCCCATGTCGAGGATGCGGCTGGCCACACGTTCCGGATGGAACACATCCAGGCCGTCGACCTTTTCACCGGTACCGGTGAACTTGATCGGCTTGCCGGTGATGTAGCGCACGCTCAGCGCGGCACCGCCACGGGCGTCACCGTCGGTCTTGGTCAGCACCACGCCGGTCAGCGGCAATGCTTCACCGAAGGCCTTGGCGGTGTTGGCCGCGTCCTGACCGGTCATGGCATCGACCACGAACAGGGTTTCAGCCGGGTTGACCGCCGCGTGCAGGGCCTTGATCTCGGCCATCATCGCTTCGTCGATGGCCAGGCGGCCGGCAGTATCGACCAGCAGCACGTCGACGAACGACTTGCGCGCGTCATCGATGGCGGCGCGCACGATGTCGACCGGCTTCTGGTCTGCTGCGGACGGGAAGAACAGCACGTCGACCTGTTCGGCCAGCGTCTTCAGCTGCTCGATGGCCGCCGGACGATAGACGTCGGCGGAAACCACCATCACCTTCTTCTTGCGCTTTTCCTTCAGGTGCTTGGCCAGCTTGCCGACCGTGGTGGTCTTACCGGCACCCTGCAGGCCCGCCATCAGGATGATGGCCGGCGCCGGCACATTGAGGTTCAGGTCGGTGGCCTGCGCGCCCATCACGGCGGTCAGCTCATCGCGCACCACCTTGATCAGGGCCTGGCCCGGGGTCAGCGACTTGAGCACCTCCTGGCCGACCGCGCGGACCTTGATCTTCTCGATCAGGGCCTGCACCACCGGCAGGGCCACATCGGCCTCCAGCAGAGCGATGCGCACCTCACGGGTGGCCTCGCGGATGTTTTCTTCAGTCAGGCGGCCGCGCCCACGCAGGCGCTCGATGGTGCCGGAAAGGCGCTGGGTCAGTGACTCGAACATGCGACGGAACCTGCGGAAATCGTGGAAACAGAGACAGTTAGTATAGCGGCCAGCCGCCGCCACCGCCGGTTCAGATCGCCAGAGGCGGGCCTGTATGCGAAACTGCATCGATGACAATCGTTCTCATCGCCGCCGCGCTCTATCTGGTGTCCACCGCCCTGCTGGTGCGCGGGCTGGCCGGCGAGCGCAGTCCGCCCCCACGCAGTTGGCTGTTGCCGACCATCGCCGCCGTGCTGCTGCACGCCGGTTACCACCTGATGGTGGCGATGAACACCGCTGGCGGCCCGGACATGCACTTCTTCGCGGCACTGTCGCTGGTAGGCCTGGGCATGGCGGCACTGACCGCCGTGGTTGGCGCGCGCGGGCGCATGTCGGCGCTGGGCGTGGTGGTGTTCCCGATGGCGGCGATCCTGCTGCTGGCCTACCACGGCTACGGCCATGAGCCGAGCAAACTGCTGGGCTGGCGCCTGGCCACCCACGCCTGGCTTGCGCTGCTGGCCTACGCCACGCTGAGCGTTGCCGCGCTGTTGGCCATCATGCTGTGGCTGCAGGAGCGGGCCTTGCGCCGGCGCGATTTCCGCCCCTGGCTGCGCGCCCTGCCGCCTCTGGCAGACCTGGAGACCCTGCTATTCCGCACGATCACGGTCGGTTTCTGCCTGCTGACCCTGACCCTGCTGACCGGCGTGCTGTTCGTCGACAACCTGCTCGCGCAGAAGCTGGTGCACAAGACCGTGCTCAGCGTGCTGTCGTGGATCGTATTCGGCACCTTGCTGATCGGCCGTCGCCGTTACGGCTGGCGCGGCAGCAAGGCCGTGCACTGGACCCTGACCGCGATGGCACTGCTGCTGCTGGCGTTCTTCGGCAGCAGGTTCGTGATCGAACTGGTGCTGGGCCGCGGCTGAGCCCCGACCGGTAGTGCCGAGCCATGCTCGGCAAGGGCGTTACCAGCAATGCATCGGCTCATTCGCATTTTGTGGGAGCGGCGTAAGCCGCGAAGCTGGCTGCAATGAAATTGCGGGCACCTTTGGATCGGATCGACTATCAGCTTCGCGGCTTACGCCGCTCACACTAGCTGCATCCCCCGGAAAGCCCCTGCCGAGCATGGCTCGGCACTACAGTCGCCGCTTATTCCATCGCTGCTTCCAGCGCCTGCGACAGCCGCTCCACCGCAATCACTTCCATGCCTTTCACCGTACCAGCCTTCGGCGCATTGGCCTTGGGCACGATCGCGCGTTTGAAACCATGCGTCGCCGCTTCGCGCAGGCGATCCTCGCCATTGGGCACCGGACGGATTTCGCCGGACAAACCTACTTCGCCGAAGGCAATGGTTTTCTCCGCCAGCGGCCGGTCCTGCAGCGAGGACAGCACCGCAAGCAGCACCGGCAAATCGACTGCAGTTTCCTGCACGCGAATGCCACCGACCACATTCACGAACACGTCCTGGTCGCCGACCAGCACGCCACCATGGCGATGCAGTACCGCCAGCAGCATTGCCAAGCGGTTCTGCTCCAGACCCACCGCCACCCGGCGCGGATTGGACAGCGGTGAGGAATCCACCAGCGCCTGCACTTCCACCAGCAGCGGCCGCGTGCCTTCGCGGGTCACCATCACGCAGCTGCCCGGCTGGCGGGTACTGCCACCGGACAGGAAGATCGCCGAAGGATTGGGTACTTCCTTCAAACCCTTCTCGCCCATCGCAAACACGCCCAGCTCATTGACTGCGCCGAAGCGGTTCTTGAAGGCGCGCAGGATGCGGAAACGGCTCCCGCTTTCACCTTCGAAATACAGCACCGCATCCACCATATGCTCCAGCACGCGCGGGCCGGCGATACCGCCCTCTTTGGTGACATGGCCGACCAGAAATACAGCTGTACCGGTTTCCTTGGCAAAGCGCACCAGCCGCGCTGCACTTTCGCGCACCTGGCTGACCGAACCCGGCGCAGCCGTCAGCGCCTCGGTCCACAACGTCTGCACCGAGTCGGCGACGATCAGCTTGGGCCGCGCCTTCACCGCGTGCTGCAGGATGTTCTCGACACCGGTCTCGGACAGTGCGTTGATGCCCTCCAGCGGCAGGTCCAGACGCACCGCACGCCCCGCCACCTGCGAAAGCGACTCTTCACCGGTGACGTACAGCACCGGCAAGCTGCTGGCCATCTTGGCCACCGCCTGCAGCAGCAGCGTGGACTTGCCGATACCCGGATCACCGCCAACGAGCACCACCGCGCCTTCCACCAAGCCACCGCCCAGCACCCGGTCGAACTCGCTGATGCCGGTGGAAACCCGCATATGCTCGGTCTGCTGTACGTCCTTCAAGGCAGTGATCTTGGGCGCCTCGACCTTGCCGGCCCAGCCGCTGCGGCGCGCCGCCGGCGCCTTTGCCGAAGCTGCAGTCTCCAGCACGATCTCGCTCAGCACGTTCCACACACCGCATTCGGTGCATTGGCCCTGCCACTTGCTGTACTCGGCGCCACATTCGCTGCAGACGTATGCACTGCGGGTCTTGGCCATGGAAATTCCTATCTGCGTCAGCGCCGCAGGATAGCCCACCAAGGTCGCAAAGGCTGCGACAGCTAAAGTCCGCACTATTGCTGCCGCTAGGTAAGCGGGGCTTTGCTCCATCTCGACGTTCAGGAATTCGCATGATCGGCACTTACAACCAGGGCCTCGTTGTCGTCTCGTTACTGGTGGCGATCCTTGCCTCCTATACCGCTCTGGACATGTCCGCGCGCGTAGCCAACAGCCAAAGCCGCAGAGCCGCGCGCATCTGGCTGGTGGGCGGCGCGGTGGCCATGGGTCTGGGAATCTGGTCGATGCATTTCATCGGCATGCTGGCCTTCAAGCTGCCAATCCCGGTGGGCTACGACCTCTTTCTCACCACCTGCTCGTTGGCGGCCTCTGTTGGCGCATCGATGTACGCGCTGTGGCTGGTGTCGCGCCAACGCTTGCCTGTCGGCCGCCTGCTGTCCGGCGCGATACTGATGGGCTCGGGCATCGCGGCCATGCACTACATCGGCATGGCCGCGATGCAGATGCAACCGGGCATCGACTATGACCCGATCTGGTTCACCGCCTCGATCCTGATCGCCATTGGCGCCTCGGCAGCGGCACTGTGGATCGCTCAGCGTCTGCGCCATGAGCAGCCCAGACTGGTGCCGATGCGCCTGCTGGCATCACTGGTGATGGGCGTGGCCATTGTCGGCATGCACTACACCGGGATGGCCGCCGCGCGCTTCCCTGCCGGTTCGTTCTGCGGCGCCATCAGCGACGGTGGACTGGACACACACCTGCTCGCTGGACTGGTCATCGTCACCACCATTGCCACCCTGTCGGTCGCACTGCTGGCCTCGGTGTTCGACGGGCAGATGCGGTTACGCACAGGCGTACTCGCCCATTCGCTGGCCAATGCCAATGAAAAGCTGGTGCAGGCCGCGTTGCACGACCCCCTGACCCAATTGCCCAATCGGGTGCTGCTGCAGGACCGCATCGAGCGCGCCATCGAGAAGGCCAACCGGCGCGAATTTGGACTCGCGTTGATGTTCTGCGACCTGGACGGCTTCAAGAACGTCAACGATGCCTACGGCCACCAACTTGGCGACCGCCTGCTGGTGCAGTTCAGCAGGAAGGTCAGCGCGCTGCTGCGCAGCCAGGACACCTTCGCCCGCCTCGGTGGCGATGAGTTCGTCATCGTGATGGCAATTGATTCACCCGACGACGCAGCCCTGATGGCCGAGCAGATCAGCGCCGCCATCAGCGCGCCCTTCCTGATAGACAATGCCGAGCTTCTGGTCAGCGCCAGCATCGGCATCGCCCTGTATCCGGAAGATGCAAGCAACGAACGCGAGCTGATGATGCATGCTGATGCAGCGATGTATCACGTCAAGCACAGCGGGCGGAACGGCCATGCGTTCTTCACCTCGACCATGCAGGCTGGCACCCGTCAGCGCCTGCGCTTGTTGCAGGACCTGCGCCACGCGACTGCGCGCAATGAGCTGGTGCTGCACTACCAGCCAAAGTTCCCAGCCGGTGGCAGTCGTGCCAACGGTGCTGAAGCGCTGCTGCGCTGGAACCATCCGGAGCTGGGCCTGCTATCGCCCGATGTGTTCATTCCCGTTGCCGAGCGCAGCGGCCTGATCATCCCAATTGGCGAATGGGTGCTGGACGCAGCCTGCGCGCAGCTGCGCGCCTGGCATGACGCCGGCAATAGCGATTGGTCGATGGCGGTAAACCTGTCGCCATTGCAGTTCGCCTCGCCGACGCTGGTGGAGACGGTGCGCTGCGCGCTTGAGCGTTACGCGCTGAATCCGCGCCAGTTGACCCTGGAGGTCACCGAAAGCACTGCAATGAAGGACGTGGACGCCAGCCTGCAGATGCTGGAAGCCCTGACGGCGATGGGCGTACGCATTGCCATCGATGACTTCGGCACCGGTTACTCCAGCCTGCTCTATCTCAAGCGCATGCCGGCAACGGAACTGAAGATCGACCGCGCCTTCGTCCGCGACCTCGAGCACAACAGCGAGGATGCCGCCATCGTTTCCTCGATCATTGCGTTGGGTCGCACGCTACAGCTGCAGGTCGTCGCTGAAGGCGTGGAGACCGAGGCGCAACGCAACTTCCTCGGTGAGCTGGGTTGTGATGTGTTGCAGGGCTACCACCTGGGCCGGCCGGTGGCCGCGGCCGAGTTCATGCGCTGCAACAGCTGAGGCAATCCCGCCATTTGTGGGAGCGGCATAAGCCGCGAAGCTGATGGATCAGCAGATCTTGGGAATGCCGATTCCTGAGGGAATTCCTGCTTCGCGGCTTATGCCGCTCCCACAACCACGGTCGGCTGATGGTTTGTTGGGAATGCCCCTGCCGAGCATGGGTCGGCACTACAAAGAACCAAAACAAAGGCCGCCTTTCGGCGGCCTTTGCTATGCATCAAGCGATCGAGCCGCTCAGTGCATCATGTGGTGATTCATGTTCCACATGACCCACAGCGTGCCCAGCACGATGATGCCGATCACCACCAGGGTGAACATGCCGGCATTGACGTTCCAGCGGGCAGCCGAGGAACGGTCAAGGTGCAGGAAGAACACCAGGTGCACCAGCAGCTGCAGGATGCCTGCAACCACGATCACCGCGCCGGTGGCGAAGCTGGACATGCCACCGCTCATCACCACCCAGAACGGGATGATGGTGAGCACGGCAGCCAGCACGAAGCCGATCAGGTAAGACTTGACGCTGCCGTGGCTCTCGCCAGCGGCACCGTGTGCATGATTGTCATGTGCGGACATTACATCGCTCCCGACAGATAAACGACAGAGAACACGCCAATCCAGACCAGATCCAGGAAGTGCCAGAACAGGCTCAGGCACGCCATGCGGGTCTTGTTGCGCGGGGTCAGGCCATCCTGCTTGAGCTGGACGAACATCACCGCCAACCACAACAGACCAGCGGTAACGTGCAGACCGTGGGTACCAACCAGGGCGAAGAACGCCGACAGGAAGGCACTCTTGTCCGGGCCGTGGCCGTTATGGATCAGGTGGTTGAACTCCCAGATTTCCATGCCCATGAAGCCGGCACCCAGCAGCCAGGTAATGGCCAGCCAGAAGAACATCAGGCCCTTCTTGGACTGGTGCATGGCGATCATGCCCAGGCCGAAGGTCAGCGAGGACACCAGCAGCAGCGCGGTTTCCCACGCCACGAACGGCAGTTCAAACAGATCCTTGGCCGACGGGCCACCATTGGTGCCGCCGGACAGAACCACATACGTCACGAACAGGGTGGCAAAGATGAGCAGATCGCTCATCAGGTACACCCAGAAACCGAAGACGGTGTTCTCGCTGGTGTCGTGATGCTCGTGATGATCATCACCATGGTCCGCAGCGTGCGCTGCGGAACCGTGGGTCATCGTGTGGGCGTTCGTGCTCATGCCTTCACCTCGGTCTTCACCAAGCCCTGCGCTTCCAGGTGCTTACGGTGTTCGTTCTCGATACGTTCCACCTCGGCAGCCGGCACCCAGTAATCCACGTCCTTGTCGAAGGTACGGTAGATGAAGGTGGCGATCATGCCGACCAGGCCGATGATGGCGAGCACCCAGATGTGCCAGACCATCGCAAAGCCCAGCACCAGGCTGAACGCGCCGATCACAACGCCAGTGCCGGTGTTCTTCGGCATATGGATGTCGCTGTACTTGGCCGGCTTCTGCCAGGCTTCGCCGCGCTGCTTGCGGTGCCAGAATTCGTCCAGCTCCTCACCCTTGGGCAGGGTGGCGAAGTTGTAGAACTGCACCGGAGAAGCGGTTTCCCACTCCAGGGTACGGGCATCCCACGGATCGCCAGTCAGGTCAGCGTTCTTCTTGCGGTCGCGGATGGACACGGCGATCTGGATCACCTGGCACAGGATGCCCAGGGCGATGATCGCAGCACCAATCGCGGCAACCACGAAGTACGGCTGGTAGTCCATGTTCGGGTAGCTCTGCATACGACGCGTCGCACCCATGAAGCCCAGTGCGTACAGCGGCATGAAGGCCACGTAGAAGCCGATGAACCAGCCCCAGAACGCACGCTTGCCCCAGGTCTCATTCAAGGTGAAGCCGAACATCTTCGGCCACCAGTAAGTGATACCGGCAAACATACCGAACACCACGCCGCCGATGATGACGTTGTGGAAGTGGGCAATCAGGAACAGCGAGTTGTGCAACACGAAGTCGATGGCCGGGATCGCCAACATCACGCCGGTCATGCCGCCGATGGTGAAGGTGACCATGAAGCCGATCGTCCACAACACCGGCGAGGTGAAGTGCACGCGGCCGCGGTACATCGTGAACAGCCAGTTGAAGATCTTCACGCCGGTCGGGATCGAGATGATCATCGTCGTGATGCCGAAGAAGGCATTGACGTTGGCACCCGAGCCCATGGTGAAGAAGTGGTGCAACCACACCAGGAACGACAACACACCGATCGCACAGGTGGCGTAAACCATGCCCTTGTAGCCGAACAGGGTCTTGCGCGAGAACGTGGCGATCACTTCAGAGAACACACCAAATGCCGGCAGCACCAGGATATAGACTTCCGGGTGACCCCAGATCCAGATCAGGTTGATGTACAGCATGGCGTTGCCGCCACCATCGTTGGTGAAGAAGTGCGTACCCAGGTAACGATCCAGGGTCAGCAACACCAGGGTGATGGTCAACACCGGGAAGGCAGCAATGATCAGCAGGTTGGTGACCAGAGCGGTCCAGCTGAACACCGGCATGTGCATCAGCTTCATGCCCGGGCTACGCATCTTGAGGATGGTGATGAAGAAGTTGATACCGCTCAGCGTGGTACCCAGGCCTGATACCTGCAGCGCCCAGATGTAGTAATCCATACCTACGCTTGGACTGTATTCCAACCCCGACAAGGGCGGGAACGCCAACCAACCGGTCGCGGCGAATTCACCGATCCACAGCGAGATCATCATCAGGCCGCAGCCTGCGACGAACAGCCAGAAGCTCAGCGAGTTCAGGAACGGGAAGGCAACGTCGCGGGCACCAATCTGCAGCGGCACCACCAGGTTCATCAAACCGGTGATCAGCGGCATGGCCACGAAGAAGATCATGATCACGCCGTGGGCGGTGAAGATCTGGTCGTAGTGGTGTGGCGGCAGATAGCCTTCAGCGCCGCCAGCGGCAATCGCCTGCTGGGCACGCATCATGATCGCGTCGGAGAAGCCGCGCAGCAGCATCACGAACGCCACGATCAGGTACATCGCGCCGATCTTCTTGTGGTCCACCGAGGTGAACCACTCCTTCCACAGGTAGCCCCACAGCTTGAACTTGGTGACCGCGGCTACTACAGCCAGGCCGCCCAGCATCGCGCCGATGAGGGTGGAGAGCACGATTGGATCGTGCGGCAGTGAATCAAGAGAGAGTTTTCCAAGCATCGTCATTCTCCCGAGGTGCCGTGGCCGGCATGTGCGGCTTCGGCGGGCTCGTTGGCATTGTGACCGGCGTGGCCGTCAGCCTCGGCGGCAGCAGGAGCAGCGGCGGCGGCAGGAGCGGCATGGCTCATGGCGGCGTGGTCCATCGCGTCATGGCCCATCGCAGCGTGGTCCATGGCTTCAGGCTGCATCGCCTCGTGGCCAGCACCTTCGTGCGACATCTTCTTGCCATCGTGCTTCATGCCGAAGTGGTGATTCTCACCGGCGTGCTTGGCAATGATGGTGTTGAACAGGCCCTTCTCGGTGCTGCCGTAATAGGTCACCGGGTACCAGTCGTGGTTCTTCTCGGCGCCCAGTTCGGCGAAGGACTTCTGGTCCAGCACCTTGGCGTCGCCACGAACCTTGGCCAACCAGGCCTGGTATTCCTCGTTGCTCACCGCGTGCGCAGTGAAATGCATCTTGCTGAAGCCGGCGCCGCTGTAATGCGAGGACAGGCCTTCATAGCTGCCAGCTTCGTTGGCAACCAGATGCAGCTTGGTCTCCATGCCAGCCATCGAGTAGATCATGCTGCCCAGATGCGGAATGAAGAACGCATTCATCACCGTATCGGCGGTGATCTTGAAGTTCAGCGGAGCATCAACCGGGAAGGTCAGCTCGTTGACCACGGCGATGTTCTCTTCCGGGTAGACGAACAGCCACTTCCAGTCCAGCGAGATCGCTTCGATCACCACCGGCTTGGTATCAGACTCCAGCGGCTTGTACGGATCCAGCGCATGCGAAGAACGCCAGGTCAGCACGGCCAGGACCAGAATGATCATGCACGGGATCGACCAGACCACCACTTCAATGGCGGTGGAGTGAGACCAGTTGGGCTCATAACGGGCCTTGGTGTTGGATGCGCGGTACTTCCACGCGAACACCAGCGTCAGCACGATCACAGGAATGACCACCAGCAACATCAGCACCGTACAGGTGATCAGCAGCGTGAGTTCATCCCGGGCGATCTGGCCCTTGGGGTCAAACAGGGCCCAGTCGCAGCCCGTCATCATGACGGCCATAGCGACAATGAGGCCCGGACGCAAAAAGCGTCCAAGAGTTTTCAACGGAATCATCGGTCGATCCAATTGCGAGGGAGAGCCGGATCTGGCAAGCCCATACATGCAAACGCAAACGAGCGCCCGGGGATTGCCCTCCGGGAGACATGTAGGGGGTTGTCAGATTTCAGCCCCGCAATTTTAGGCCTTCACGCACCACTTAAGAAAGGTATTGACAATGATTTCGCGCAGCAAAAGCGGGCAATCCTGTGCGACACGTTGTCGCACCCGTGTGGTGCGCACGGCAGATTCGGCAAAAGCGCGACACTGATTGCAGCGGCACCGCAGGCCCCTTTGCCTTCAGACCTGCCGGTGAGCGGCACGCTCATATGACACGTGCCTAAGGAAGAAGACCGACCCTGACATCAATGAATGCGCGCGATCCGCAACCGCGGTCGCGAGACTCGTTCAGGTTAATGAGCAAAACCGCCATCCAGTACGACGACGCAGCGTCGCAGCCCCAACGCCGCATCAGCATCCACCTTGGCCGCCAACAACCGGATATGGGCATCGTCCAGCGCAGCTGCGCGTGCCGCCCTCAACACCACGCTTGCTCCTTGTACAAGCGCGGCGCAATGACGACACAGCCCCACTCGCTGCCAGTGTTAAAGCGACCACCTCACCAAACGCCCACAGAAAAGGCCCACACGAGGCGGGCCTGATCTGGTGCCGGAAATAGGAATCGAACCTACGACCTACGCATTACGAATGCGCCGCTCTACCAACTGAGCTATTCCGGCGAAGTCGCGAATTGTAGGCAAAGCGAGTAGCTGCGGTCAATCCACCCGTCACTTGAGTCCATCCCAAGCATCCGGATGCCTGCGAGCACCACACCTTGGCGACAGCTCCTGCTAAACGTCCAACGAGGTAACACCACAGGGAACGCCGTTGTTTTACCGCCCCAACCGCCGCGCCGCAGCCAACCGATAAGCCCGCAACCGCGCATGCAACATCGGGTCACCCGCAAACCCTATCCCCGCAGGCAGCAGCGCGGGATCAAATGCCATTTTGCGCTGACTGGCCTGCTGTGGCGCCAGCCGCTCCAGCCAGATATGGCCCAGCGCGAACGATGGCGCGGCCGGGTCCCAGCTGCGGGTGATGTCAGTCGGGTCCTCGCCTTCGGGCACCGGGGTGAACAGCAGGGCGAATACCACGCTGCCTTTGGACAGTTCCCCGCGCATGCGCTTGTCCAGGTAATCAGGACCGTCCGGCGGTGCGCGGGCCACGTAGGGTTTGGTCGCGCGCACACTGAGGCGGCCGATCCGTGCATGCCCATCCGTGGCGATCAGCCGGTAGGCATGCAGCATGTGGTAATCCAAGGCGCTGAAGCTGCTGGTCACCGCACCTGCGCGCAATTCCTCGAAATGCGCCACCGCCGGGCAGCCGGCCATCTGTGCGGCCAGCATCGCTGGCGAGCGCTCGCGTTGGTTCAGCGCGTTCAAAAATGTGAGAAACGCTTCCGGGTCACCGGCCGGGAAGCCCTCCAGCGAGTGCCCGACCAGCACCATCGCCGCCTTGTTGCCAATCCGCAGCGCTATGCCGCGCGGTTCGCCCGCGGGGCTGCGTTGATCGATATGCGGATTGGCGCCCGAGCTTGAGAAGCGCGCCAGCACGCGCAGATCTTCGCCGCCGAATACCGCAGCCATGCAGAACTGCGGTGCGGTTGAGGTGGCGCGGAAGTGCCCCTCCACCAGCAGGCCGCGCGCATGATTCACTCGCCCACCGGCCGCAACCTTTGCCCCGAACTGCAGGGCTGCGAACAACGCCTGCGACATGTCTGTCGCCATCGCCATGTCCTCCCACCGCAGTACCGTGGCGCCAAACAGCAGCACACGGGAACGCGGCGCTGTTCAGCGCTCTACCAGGCCTGGGTGCAGCGCGATATGTTTGTATTCGAGGAAATCTTCCAGCGCGGCCAATCCATTGAGCCGCCCCAGCCCTGACTGTTTGAATCCGCCCTCCTCCGTGCCGTCAAACACCCGCGCCCAGTCGTTGATCCAGACCGAGCCGGCATCGAGTGCCTCGGCTACACGTAGTGCGCGGTCCACGTCGCGCGTCCATACGCTGGCGGCCAATCCATATTCGTTGTCATTGGCCAGGCGGATAGCCTGTGCCTCATCGCTGAAGCGTTGAATGGTGAGCACCGGGCCGAAGGTTTCCTGCTGGATGATCGGCAGCGCGTTATCGAACACTTCCAGCAAAGCCGGGCGGAAGAAAGCGCCCTTGCGCAGCGGGCCGGTAGTAATGGGGCCACCCCGTTCCACCACGATCGCACCGGAACTGATCGCTTCCTGCACCACTGCATCCACCCGCTCCACATTGGCGCGATCGATCAACGGCCCCATGTCGCTGCTCGGGTCGGCCGCAGGCCCAACCTTGACCATGCGCAGGCGTGCACCCATGCCATCGCGCACCGCATCGTAGATGTGGTCATGCACCAACAGACGTGAGCCGGTCATGCAGAACTGGCCACTGAATACCGTCAGCGCTTTTTCGATCACCGGTAGCGCCTGGCCCAGATCGGCGTCTTCAAACAGGATCATCGGCGTCTTGCCGCCCAGCTCCATGCCGAAGCGCTTGAGATGTTTTGCGCCGGTGCTGCTGATCGCGCGGCCGGTGCGGGTGGAGCCGGTAAAACTCACCACCGGAACCTGTGGTGTATCCACCAGATAGCTGGAACCTTCCGGGCCACTTTCGAAGAACAGATTGATCACCCCACGCGGCAAGGATTCGGCCTCAGCCATGATCTTGGCCATCGTGCTGGCGGTCTGCGCTACCTGCGAAGGTAACTTGATCACAGTTGTACAGCCCGCAGCCAGCGCTGGCGCCAATGAGCGGATGGTCAATACCACGGGCGAATTCCACGGCGCGATCACTGCCGCAACACCCATAGGTTGGCGCAGAATCATCGACAGCCGGCCCGGTTTTGGCCGCAGCGAGCGCCCGGCTTCAAGCATCGCCGTCGCCGCCGAATAGCGCAGCTTGCTCGGCACCATGTCGAGCTCGAACGCGGCCTCGGCAGTGATCTTGCCGTTCTCCAGCGACAATATCTCCGCCAGTCGGTCACGGTTGCGCTCGAATGCCTGCGCCAACTGTTCAAGCACCCGTGCACGCAGCTCATGGTCGTGCGCCCACATGGTCTGCTGGAACGCCTGCAATGCCGCAGACACCGCCGCCATCGCCGCCGCGCGACCGTTGTCCGGGTAACTACCAATCACCTCGTACGTAGCCGGATCTATCGAATCCTTGAGCACACCATCAAAGCGCGGAATGCCGTTGATCCAGTTGGCTGCTCGGCGCAGTTGCTCTGGTGACTTGCTTGCACCGCTCATGGGGCCTCCACACATTGACTAGTCATGATCTGAAGAACGTTCCTTGCCTGGTGCCCAATAGCGACGCACCACTGATACCAGCGCCTGTACCAACGGCGCGCTGATGTTGACCACGATCGGCACGATGATCAGCGTCGACCCCATAACCCGCAGTGGCAACGGCCAATGCTGGAAATATGAGCCCAGCAGACTCAACACCGTCAGCACGGTGGGATACACCGCCAGCCAGATCAGCACGGTGCGTTTCAACCGCGGCGCGAGCTCGGTGCGCCACATCAGCTGTCTGCATCCCGCATCCATTGGCTGATGCGCTCGGCCAACATGATCACCGTCGGGTTGGTTGCCACGCAGGGCACATCCGGGAACGCCGAGGCATCTGCAACGCGCAGACCATCAATGCCGCGCACACGCCCTTGGTAGTCGAGCACCGCATGTACATCATTGGCACCGCCCATCGGCGCGGTGGAGGTGGGATGGTGGTAGATATCCAAGGCAGTGGGCAGGGCCGCCTCCAACGCTTCGTACGAGGTCGACAGCGCACCCGGAACCATTTCCTCGGCGATCAACGCCGCCAATGGCCCCTGTCGGGCGATGCGCCGGATCAGCTCGATACCTTCCACCATCAGTTGCCGGTCCTGCGTTTCGGCCAACAGATTGAGAGCGATGACCGGCGCCGCGTCGGGCGCCCGCGAGCGCAGCGTCACCGTGCCCAGCGAGCTCGGCCGGGTCAGCGCCAGCGCCAGCATGAAAATCGCGCCGGTGGGCGATGCCTCCGGATCACCGTAATGCACTGCCGATACATGGAAGTCGCCGACGTTGGCTGCGGCTTTTGACGACCTCGCCCACAGGATGGCGCCCACAGGCGGCACTGGTAGCCCAAGCCGGTCTGCACGTGCAGACCAGGTGGTGTAGAAAAAGGGATGCTCCTGCAGTCGCTGACCGACCGGCAGATTGGCGACCACATCAATATCCAGTTCCTGCAGATCCTTTGCCGGCCCAATGCCCGAACGCAGCAAGACTGCCGCTGTGCCGTAGGTTCCCGCACTCAGCACGATGTTGTCGGCTTCGATGCGCTGACCATCGGACAACACCACTGCAACAGCGCGCCGACCCTCAACGGCGACCCGGTCAACCAAGGTCTGGCTGCGGATGCACAGATTGGGGCGCATCCGCACATCAAGCGATAGATAGGTCATGCCGGTATTGAGCCGCTGCCCCATCCGGTTGTTCATCGGGTACGGGCCAACACCAAAGGGTTGATCGCTGTTGAAATCAGTCACCTTGGCAAAGCCGGCCTGTACAGCAGATGCGACAAAGGCACGTTGCATGTCCGAAACTTCATCGTCCTGCAGGTAATGGATAGGCCACGGTCCGCTGCGGCCATGAAAGGCATCGTCACCATGTACCGTGCGCTCGCTACGCTGGAAGAACGGCAACACATCCTGCGCAGTCCAATGCTCAAGCCCGGCCGCGGTCCAGCGTTCGAAGTCACCTGCGGGCGCGCGCATCGCCACGCCCGCATTGACCGCCGAACAACCACCAAGCACCTTGCCGCGCGGAACCGGCATCGTCGTGCCATAGATGTTCGGCTCGGCCGAATAGCCCCAATCGTGTGCGCCATCGCCACCGATGATGTTCTGCAGGCGCACCGCATCGGGGTAGGCATCCGGCGCATAGGCCAGCCCAGCCTCTATCAACAGCACACGCCGGAATGGATCCTCACTGAGTCGGCTCGCCATCACCGCGCCAGCCGAACCGCCACCGACAATCACCACGTCGTAATGCGCGTCATCTGAAATCGCCGCTGCATGCGCACTGTCACCATGCACCTGTACGCCTGTACCCGCGTATTTTTGCTGACTAGCCATGGCGAACATCTCCTTGCGGCAAACCCTTCAAACCAACTTCCGCCACCTGCAAACGCGTTGACGCAAATGCTGTTGGCAACGGGACCATGGCGATCATCCTCGGCCGTTCATGGCGCAGGCGGAATCCGTGCGACCGTCATCACACTCAGGAACAAATGTCCTCAGTCCTCTCTTCGCTGGAATCATTGAATGGCTTGATCGCATTCGCCACAGCCGTGCGGGCCGGCAGCTTTTCAGCGGCTGGGCGGCAGCTCGGCCTGTCCGCGTCTGCTGTAGGCAAAGCTGTCGAACGGCTGGAGCTGCGTTTGGGCACCCGCCTGCTCAATCGCACCACCCGCTCGCTGGCGCTCACCGGCGAAGGTGAAGTGCTATATCACTACGCTGACAAGGTACTGAAGGACCTGCAGGAAGCCGAGCGCGAATTGAACATGCGTCAAAGCACCGCTCGCGGGCGCCTGAAGGTCACTGCCAACCCCATTCTTGGACGCAGGTTCGTGCTGCCAATGTTGCACGACTTCCATACCCGCTATCCGGAGGTCAACGTCGCCCTCAGTCTTGATGCACAGCGGCTGGATATCGTTGAAGAAGGCTATGACCTGGCGTTGTGGGCTGGCGAACTGAAAGACTCCAGCCTGCAGGCACGTCGTCTCGGATCGTATGCATTGGTCACCTGCGCCGCACCAAGCTATCTCGCCGAGCACGGAACACCGGCCTCTCCCGCCGACCTGGGTCGCCATTGCTGCCTCTACTATCGTCACCGCGACAATGAACGGCTGGAGCCTTGGCGATTCCAAGGCAACACAATCCCCAAGCCTCCTGCCCCGGACTGCGCCCTCAACGACATCGGCGCGTTGGTGAGCGCAGCCGTGGCTGGGCTCGGCATCGTGCAGCTGGCGGACTACGTGGTGTCCGAGGAAATCAGCAACGGGCGACTACAGCAAGTGCTGGGCAACCATGCCATCGCCCCGGCCGGTATCTTCCTGGTCTGGCCACCAATGTCCGCACAGGTGCCGCGAGTACGCGTCTTCATTGACTTCATGGCGAAGCGTGCAAGCGACCAGCTCAATGGCTGCGACAGCGCTGCAGTGCAGTTGCCATGAACGAACAAAGCCGACCCAGAGGGCCGGCTTTATCGGGTTGTACGCAGAGTTGAGGCTCAGTCCACAAGACGCAGACGCAATTCCTTTGGCAGTGCAAACACCATGGTTTCCGGCTCGCCGCCGGTTTCGCGGACGTTGCCAGCGCCAAGCTCGCGCAAACGCGCGATGACACCATCCACCAGCACCTGCGGTGCCGAGGCGCCGGCGGTCAGGCCGATATGCTTCTTGCCCACTACCCATTGCGGGTCGATCTCGTCGGCACCATCGATCAGATAGGACTCCACGCCTTCACGACGTGCAAGCTCACTGAGGCGGTTGGAGTTGGAGCTGTTCGGCGAACCCACCACCAGCACCAGATCACACTGCGTGGCCAGATCGCGCACCGCATCCTGACGGTTCTGCGTGGCGTAGCAGATGTCGTCGTTCTTCGGCCCCTGCACCATCGGGAAATGTTTGCGCAGCGCTTCGATCACCGCGCGGGTGTCATCCACCGACAACGTAGTCTGGGTGGTGAAGGCGAAGTTTTCCGGCTGCGAAACCTGCAGCGCTTCCACGTCTTCAACACTCTCGACCAGATAGATGTTGCCCTTGCCGTTCTCGCGGTTCCACTGGCCCATGGTGCCTTCCACTTCGGGATGACCTTCGTGGCCAATCAGCACCACATCGCGGCCAGCACGGCAGTGACGAGCCACTTCCAGATGCACCTTGGTCACCAGCGGGCAGGTGGCATCGAATACCTTCAGGCCACGGCGATCGGCTTCGACGCGCACCGCCTGCGAAACACCATGCGCGCTGAAGATGACGGTATTGCCGTCCGGCACTTCGTCGAGCTCTTCAACGAAAATGGCGCCGCGTGCCTTCAGGTCATCGACCACGAAGCGGTTGTGCACCACTTCATGGCGCACATAGATCGGCGCGCCCAGGGTTTCGATGGCGCGTTTTACGATCTCGATGGCGCGGTCTACACCGGCACAGAAACCACGGGGATTGGCGAGCAATACGTCCATCTTCAACGACTCCGACCGCTGACGGTCGCAAATGCGGGAACAGGTGCCGGAATCATCCGGCCTTTTTTTCGGCCTTGCCATCGAGCAAGCCCATCAAGGCGATACCGATAGCGCCGCCCACGATCGCCGCGTCGGCGATGTTGAACGACGGCCAGTAGTTGTCACCTACATACCATTGAATGAAATCGATGACGTGACCGTGAATCTGGCGGTCAATGACGTTACCGATGGCACCACCGATCACCAACGCGTAAGGCAGCGCACTGCGCCAGCTGGCGCGCGGTGTACGCGACAGCCAGAACGCCATCAGGCCGCTGATTGCGATGGCCAGGAAGGTGAAGAACCACAACTGCCAGCCACCGGCATCGCTGAGGAAGCTGAATGCTGCGCCGGTGTTGTAGGTGCGGTACCAGTTCCAGAAACCGTCGATCACCGGCACCGGGGTGAACTCGGGCAGGCTGGACAGCACCCAGGCCTTGCTCCACTGGTCCAGACCGATCACGGCCACGGATACCAGCAGGTAGATCAACGCATTGGGTTTAACAGCCTTTGCTTGCATGTAATACGCCTGTAGTGGACTGCGATGAAGCGGATGAGAGGCTTCTCACCCGCTTCGCCTGATGCCTTGCTTAGAACCAGCGACGGTCTTCGCCAGCGCCGTCGATATTGCTCACGCAACGGCCGCACAGCTCCGGATGCGCCTCAACCGAGCCGACATCGGCGCGGTAATGCCAGCAACGCACGCACTTGGACTTGTCGGTCGGCTGCGCACTGACAAACACCTCGTCGGTGGTTGCCGGGCGCACGCTGACATCGCCACTGATGAACAGGAAGCGCAGCTCCTCGGCCAGCGGCTGCCAGCGTGCGGCCTGCTCTTCGTTGGCGGCAACGGTGATTTCCGCTTCCAGCGCCGCACCGATGGCGCCATTGGCACGCATCGGCTCCAGCACCTTGGAAACCTGCTCGCGCAGCGCCAGCAGCTGATCGAAATCAGCGGCATTCAACTGTGCATCAGCCGGCAACGGCGCCAGGCCGTCATACCAGGTGGAGAACAGCACGTTGTCAACGCGCTTGCCCGGCAGGTAGCCCCACAGCTCTTCGGCGGTGAAGGTCAGGATCGGCGCAACCCAGCGCACGAACGCTTCGGCGATATGGAACATCGCACTCTGCGCCGAACGACGGCCGCGCGAATCTTCCTGCATCGTGTACAGGCGGTCCTTGGTCACGTCCAAGTACAGCGAACCCAGATCGACGCTGCAGAAGTTCAGCAGCAGCTGCACGATCTCGGCCATGTTGTAGTTGGCGTAGGCGGCCTTGATCTTCTCCTGCAGCTCGAACGCGCGATGCACGATCCAGCGGTCCAGGGCGACCATATCCGGCAATGCAACCAGATGCTGGGCCGGATCGAAGCCGTCCAGGTTGCCTAGCAGGAAGCGCGCGGTGTTGCGCAGACGGCGGTACGCGTCGGCATTGCGCTTGAGGATCTCCTGCGACAGCGACATCTCGTTGCTGTAATCGGCCGAGGCGATCCACAGGCGCAGGATGTCGGCGCCCAGGGTGCGCATGATTTCCTGCGGCTCGATGCCGTTGCCCAGCGACTTGGACATCTTGCGGCCGTGCTCGTCCACGGTGAAACCGTGGGTCAGGCACTGCTTGTACGGCGCATGCTTGTCGATGGCCACGCCGGTCAGCAGCGAGGACTGGAACCAGCCGCGGTGCTGATCGGAACCTTCCAGGTACAGGTCAGCCGGCTTGCCGTAGCCACGCGCCAACAGCACGCCTTCATGGGTCACGCCGGAGTCGAACCAGACATCGAGGATGTCGGTGACCTTTTCGTACTGGGCGGCTTCATCGCCAAGCAGTTCGGTGGCGTCCAGCGAGTACCAGACGTCGATGCCGCCCTGCTCCACGCGGTCAGCCACCTGCTGCATCAACTCGACGCTGCGCGGATGCGGCTCGCCGGTTTCGCGATGGGTGAACAATGCGATCGGCACGCCCCAGGTGCGCTGGCGGCTGATGCACCAGTCCGGACGGCCGTCGACCATGCTACTGATACGCGCCTTGCCCCAGCTCGGGAACCAGCCCACGTTGTCGATGGCAGCCATCGCGTCGTCGCGCAGATTGGCCTTGTCCATCGAGATGAACCACTGCGGGGTGGCACGGAACACCACCGGCGTGCGGTGGCGCCAGCAATGCGGGTAGCTGTGCTGGATTTCAAAGAACGCCAGCAGTGCGCCGCTTTCGCGCAGCACTTCGACGATCAGCGGCTGTGCTTTCCACAGGTGCTGACCAGCCAGTTCGACCGTACCTGCCGGCGGCGTCGACGACAGGTACACGCCACGGCCGTCGACCGGATTGATCTGGCCAGCGTTGTACTTGTCCATCAGCCCGTACTGCTGGCTGACCACGAAATCTTCCTGACCGTGCCCAGGCGCGGTGTGCACCGCACCAGTACCGTCGGCATCGGACACGTGCTCACCGTTGAGCAACGGGATATCACGATTGGCATAGAACGGGTGCGCCAGCAGCTGGTTTTCCAGTGCCGAACCCTTGGCATGACCATGCACGACCACTTCAGCCACGCCGTAGCGGCCCAGCGAGCGCTCAGCCAGCGCCGAGGCCAGCACCAGCCAACGCGGCTGGCCATTGTGAGCCGGGCCTTCGACCAGCGCGTATTCGATGTCCGCACCCAGCGATACCGCCAGCGAAGCCGGCAGCGTCCACGGCGTGGTGGTCCAGATCGGCACTGCCACTTCCACACCGGCCGGCAGCTCGACGCCGAAGCTGGCAGCCAGCGTCTTGGAGTCGCGCGCTGCGTAAGCCACGTCGATGGCCGGCGAGGTCTTGTCCTGGTATTCGATTTCAGCTTCAGCCAGTGCCGAGCCGCAGTCGAAGCACCAATGCACCGGCTTGGCGCCGCGCACGAGGTGGCCGTTGGCGACGATCTTGGCCAACGCACGGATTTCATTGGCCTCGAAGTCGAAGCTCAGCGTCTTGTACGGATTTTCCCAATCGCCGATCACACCCAGGCGCTTGAAGTCAGCGCGCTGCAGGTTGATCTGCTCTTCGGCGTACTCACGGCACTTCTGGCGGAACTGCTCGGCATCAAGCTTGACACCGACCTTGCCCCACTTCTTTTCGACCGCGATCTCGATCGGCAGGCCGTGGCAATCCCAGCCCGGCACGTAGGGCGCATCGAAGCCGTCGATGTAGCGCGACTTGACGATGATGTCCTTGAGGATCTTGTTGACCGCATGACCCAGGTGGATCTGGCCGTTGGCATACGGCGGGCCGTCGTGCAGCACGAACAGCGGGCGGCCCTTCGCATTCTCACGAAGCTGCGCGTAAATGCCCTGCTCTTCCCAACGTGCCAGGATGCCCGGCTCGCGCTTGGGCAGGTCGCCGCGCATCGGGAATTCCGTTGCTGGCAGATGGAGGGTGGCTTTGTAATCCTGGCTCACGCGGTAGCTCGCAATCTGTGTTCGTTGAGGATGCGACGCGCCTGTTCTGCGTCGCGGTGCATCTGCTCGGTCAACGCCGGCAGATCGTTGAACTTTTCTTCATCCCGCAGCTTGGCGACAAATTCCACTTCGATATGACGGCCGTACAGGTCGCCATTGAAGTCGAACAAATGTGCTTCAAGCAGCGGCTCCACACCTTCAACCGTTGGGCGCGTGCCGAAGCTCGACACCGACGGCCATGGCTGCTCGAACACGCCGTGCACCCACGTAGCGTAGATACCAGAAAGTGCGGGTGTTTTCGGGAAACGCAAGTTGGCGGTGGGGAAGCCCAGGGTGCGCCCGAGCTGCCGCCCGCGCACGACCCGGCCGCCGATCGCATACGGACGACCCAGCAATTCGCCGGCATGGGCGAACTCGCCGGCCACGATCAGCTCGCGGATACGGGTGCTGGAAATACGCTCGCCGTTCAGGTGAACCGGCTCGATCTCACCTGCAGCAAAGCCCAGCTCGGCACCCATCGCCTGCAGCAGCGCGATATCGCCGCCACGGCGGTTGCCGAAATGGAACTTGGGGCCGATCCAGACCTCGCGCGCACCGAGCCGGCGCACCAGCATGTCGCGGACGAAATCTTCGGCGGTGATCGCCGCCATCTTGGCGTCAAAGCGCAGCAGGCCGACGCTGTCGACCCCCAGTTCGCGCAGCGTGGCGACCTTGTCACGGGCCAGCATCAGCCGCGGCGGCGGGTTGTCCTTGGCGAAGAACTCACGTGGCAGCGGTTCGAAGCCCAAGGCTACGGCCGGCACACCCAAGGCGCGGGCACGGGCAACCGCGTGGCGCACCAGCGCCCGATGGCCCAGGTGCAGGCCATCGAAGGCACCAATGCAGACCACGCTTCCCTGCGGGAACAACACCCCGCCTTCGACGTCTCTAAAAAGCCTGCTCATTCCATCCGGATCCGGCCCATACGGGCCGGTTCTGTCGTGTGTAGCCCTGAAGTATAACGGGGCCGGCCACGCTGTCGGCTTACTGGCCGCGCAGTTCACGTGGCCGGTAGCCCATCAGCAGCAGACCAGCGGCATAGACCGCGCCGCCACTTCCCACCAGCACCGCCAGACGCCAACCACGTTCCCACCAAGCCCAGGCCGTCCAATCCGACCAGAACAGGCGCAGCGCCACCACGGCAGCCAGCATAAGTACGCTGGCCACGGTCAATTGCAGCAGGAACCGCCCCCAGCCGGGCTGGAGCTGGTATACCCGCGCCCTGCGCAGATACCACCACAACTGCAGGGCATTGGCCCAACCGGCGATCGCAATGGCCAGGGCAAGCAGGGCATGCGCCCCTTCCACCTTCTTGAGTGCCTCCAGCCACTGCCCATCGGCCGCGACCAGTGCGGCCTGACCCATCGGGCTGAAGGAGAACATAGCGACGAACAGCAGCACCGTGCAGATGATGTTGATCAAGATGGATGCCACCGCCGCCTTTACCGGCGTGCGCGTGTCCTGGCGCGAGTAGAAGGCCGGCGCCAACACCTTGACCAGCAGGAAGGCCGGCACGGCCAGCGACTGCGCCATCAGGCTCAGGCTGCTCATGCGCATGTCCTGCTCGGAGAAGCGACCGTACTGGAACAGGGTTGCCAGCAGCGGCTGCGCGCACAGCACCAGCCCGATGCAGGCCGGCACACCAATCAGCAGGCACAGTCGGAACCCCCAATCCAGGCCCTTTGAATAGCCTTCCGGATCCGAACTGGCGTGGCGGCTGGACAGATGCGGCAGGATCACGGTGCCGATGGCCACCCCGAACATGCCCAGCGGGAACTCCAGCAGCCGATCGCTGTAATACAGCCAGGTGACGCTGCCGCCCATCAACATCGAGGCCGCCAGCGTATTGAACAGCAGGTTCACCTGGGCCACCGAAGACCCAAACAGCGTCGGCACCATCAGCGTCATGATCTTGCGCACGCCGGCATGGGCAAGATCGAACCTGGGCCGCGGCAACAGCCCCAGTTTTGCCAACGACGGCAACTGGAACGCGAGCTGCAGAATACCGGCCACGAATACGCCCCAGGCCAAGGCCAGCACCGGCTCATAGCCCCAGGCCTTCATGTGCGGCACCAGACACAGCGCCGCGGCGATCATCGAGATGTTGAGCAGGATCGGTGAAAGCGCGGGTACGGCGAACTTCTGGTAACTGTTGAGCACCCCGCCTACCAGCGACGCCAGCGAGATGAACAGCGCGTAAGGGAAGGTGATCTGCAGCATCAAGGTAGCCAGCTCAGCCTGCTCGCTACCCGGCGCGAAGCCCGGCGCGAACACCCGCATCAACCAGGGCGCCAGCAGGATGGCCGCTGCCGTCATCACCAGCAGCGAGGCCGTCAGCACGCCGGCAACCCGGTCTACCAGCGCCTTGACCGCCGCGTGGTCGCCATTGGCCTTGTACTCGGCCAATACCGGCACGAACGCCATCGAGAATGAACCCTCGGCGGAAAGCCGGCGCATGAAGTTGGGAATTCTGAACGCGACCACAAAAGCGTCCATGGCCGCGCTGGCACCGAACACATGGGCGTAAACTTGGTCGCGAACCAGTCCGCTGATGCGTGACAGAAAGGTCATGGAACTGAAAACGGCAGTGGATTTGAGCAGGCGACCGCTCATGAAGCTCCCTCTTGACAACTTGACTTGACGTTCAAACGGACAAGCATCATACTTGCATGCTTGCTGTTCCCACCACACCGATTTTCAGGAAACCACCACTGTGGCCAATATCAAGTCCGCCAAGAAGCGCGCCAAGCAGACCGTTGTGCGCAACGCGCGCAACACGGCTCAGCGTTCGATGCTGCGCACCGCCGTCAAGAAGGTGATCAAGGCTCTGGATGCCAACGACGCCGCTGGCGCCGAGGCAGCCTTTGCCGTCGCCCAGCCCATTCTCGATCGTTTCAGCGCCCGCGGCCTGATTCACAAGAACAAGGCTGCGCGTCATAAGAGCCGTTTGACTGCACGCATCAAAGCCATCAAGGCTGCCTGATCCGCGCAACAACCTGGAGTCGCAAGACTCCCGGCATGAAAAACCCGGCCTAGTGTCGGGTTTTTTGTTGGGCGATTTTTAGGGAAGCGAGGCAGACACCCTCCCGCATGGCTGTGGCTGTGGCTGTGGCTGTGGCTGTGGCTGTGGCTGTGGCTTTGGCTGTGGCTTTGGCTGTGGCTGTGGCTTGGTGTGTGGCTGTGGCGGAGAGTTGGGCATGCGCGTTGGGTTTGTCTGTGGCTTTGGCTGTGGCTTTGTGTTTGACTTTGTCTTGGGCTTTGCCTGTGGCTTTGTCTGTGGCTTTGTCTGTGGCTTTGGCTTTGGCTTTGGCCTTGGCTTTCGCTTTGGCTTTGGCTTGGAGCCTCCCCAGAAAAGCCTGAACAACTCCCTTCTCCCGCTTGCGGGAGAAGGTGCCCGAAGGGCGGATGAGGGGGCCTTTGATTTGGATTTGGATTTGGCTCTTCAAGCAAAAGCTTGCCCTCACCCCAACCCCTCTCCCGCCGGCGGGAGAGGGG